>QCFJ01000005.1 GCA_003280265.1 Prochlorococcus sp. AG-363-G03
GTCTTTGAAGTACTCTAGAAATTAATAATGGTAAAGTAGTCTTCTTTTCATCAATCAAAAAGGATTCGACTACGCTTGGATCTGAATTAGATTCTGCTAATAATATAGTCTTATCTGAGGTTAATATTTCCTTATTAAAACAAAGCCAGAATCTTCTTTGTTCTGATATTTCACAAACAACCATCCAACAATTACCCCCTACGACTGGTCGATTACCTTGTATTAATTTTATATCTATAACTGATACACCTTTATTTTCAATAGATGACTTTAAACCAGGAATTAAATGACTATTTATAAACTCATCAAAGGGTTTATCTTCAAGTTTAGGAGGTTTAATAGGTTTTTTCGGAATTGATGATGCTTCTACATTCGATGACGATGCTGATACAGCATTAGTTACTTCTTTGATGGATTCAATTTTTTTGATTTGTTTTTTATTTTCCATAAAATTATATTAGCAAAAATCTTAAGATGATTGTTGAGTTATTATTGATTAAAAATAATTGTGTTTTAACTACCAGCTTGAAAATGAATCATCATTCCAGTCAGACAAGTTTTGCGCTTCTGGATTAAAAGATTCACTTTTCTCATCATGATCAAAGCTTGATTCCTCATAGTCATTACCAGTATCATATTTAACTCGATTATCTTTATCATCAGTATCATATCTTTTTATTTTACCAATCACTCTGAATTGTGCATTAACGGTAGGTGATGGATCATTAATATCTCTCTCGATTAAGGTTTTTCCTTCAGATTCTGTGAAATTTGATTCATTATATTGCCTTTTATCTTCATAATAATTTTTATACTTATACTCTAATGATTTATTCTTATTAGATTTATTAATATTTGCAATACTAGTAGTTAATAAATATGAGATTATGAATCCAATTCCTGTCGATGCTGAAAGATATGTTCCTAAAGAGTATGATGGAGTATTCCAAATAAGTATTCTTAATTTTGTGTTTTCTTCCTGATTACTATTATGTAAAAAAAATATTAATAGTAAGGTTGATATAAAGGGTAAAGTTTTAGCTAAAAATTTTAATTTCATTTATTAGGACCATTCCATCTTTTGATATAATTTAAGTCCTCACCAAGTGAATCAAACAATCTAACAACAATAAAATCTATTAAATCATCAATAGTTTTTGGGTTTGTATACCATGCTGGAATTGGTGGAACAATTAATGCACCTGCAGTAGCTAAACGCTTTATGTTTTCAATATGAATTAAATTTAATGGAGATTCTCTTGGAGAAATAATTAAAGGTCTGTTTTCCTTTAAATGAACATCGGCACATCTCTCAATTAAATCTAAAGAAAAACCAGAAGCAATTCTTCCCAATGTTCCCATTGAACATGGAACGATTACCATCCCCTTTGTTTTGTGGCTTCCGCTTGCAATTGAGGCTGAATGATCATTCCATCTATAACATCTCAAATTTCCTGATTTAACTCTTAATAGATTTCTCCAATAATCTGATTGAGCTTTTGGCTCTACTGGGATATTAATATTACGTTCACTTTTAGCAACTTCATATGCACCTTTACTGAGTATTAAATCTACAGAGCGATTATTTTCTAACAATAATTGAATTGAGCGCTCCCCTATTTGCATAGCAGAAGCTCCTGTGATTGCAATTACAATACTTTTCATTTATTTTAATTTTCAGAGTCAGAATCAATACTGATGTCATTTTTATTATTTGATTCGTTATCTATGTCCTTCACAAGCTCTAAGTCAATTTGATTTTTTAGGATATCTACTTTTAAAACCCTGATATTTACTTTTTGACCAAGTTGATATGTCTTTTTGCTCTTCCTTCCGATTAAAAGATTTTGTCTAGATCTATATTCATACCAATCGTCACCAAGAGTACTTACGTGAACTAAACCTTCTGCTGTTAAATCATCTATTTCAGCAAAAAAACCATAACTTTGTACTCCGGTTATTGTCGCTTCTACCTCTTTTCCGACAATTCCCTGGGCTTCTCTACCTTGAGCAATTGAAATAAGATTATTTCTAAATGTTTTAGATTTTTTTCTAGTTTCATTTAAATTATGAATTAAACGTAAATTTGAATATTTATTAATATTTTCATTAATTTTAGATGATAAGACATCCCAATTTAAATCTTTCCAACTATCTTTTTTTCCTAATTCAATGATCTCCTTACTTCTACTTGATGCTTTATTTTTACCATCATTTAATAGTGCAGTTAATATAAATTGATTAAATATATTCCAATAATTTAAGGTTGGGCAGCACCAAGGAGATTCAATATTAATTGATGTTATCTCAGTATCTAAAGCACTTGTTTCTGCATAAGAATTAGGTTTATAAAGTTTTAAATGAATTCCTGGAATTATATGTTTAAGAAGCTTATGAAGGATCTTTTTCTCAGAACTTGGTTCGAAGGATTTTATCAATTCTGATGTTGTAACTGACCCATCAATATTAACGTTTATATTATTATCTAAAGCTAGTGCAGATTTAGTTAATTCGTTAATTGCGGATGAATCAATTTCCTCATGCTCTTTATAAATAAATGGTAATTTATACCCTAATAAATGCTTGGCCAAAATATTGTTAGAGAGCCTAATATATACATCAATAATTGATTGGGGGTCAATACAATTAAATGTTCTTGACCATCCGTGAAAGTCCCTTCCAGGAAATGCTTTATGTAATTCATTTAGCCTTTCTAAATGAGGAATTGTTTCGTCTAATTTGATGGATGATTGGTTATTTGAATTGATTTTTTTTGATGTATGTAAAATTGTATAGATAACTTCTAGATTATCTTTTATGTTTTTAAGTGCAATTGGAATTGACTTGGATGTCGCTTTTCTATTAACAATAGTTTTTAGGTGTTTTGTCGTAATAATATTTATTGGCTTAATAATACTGGTACTAAATTTCCAGTCAATTACATGCCCATCACTATTAATATCAACCATTAACGAAATAGCTTCATTTACCTCATTTAGTTTGAATTTTGAGGCTGATTTTAAAGACTCATTTAGAAAATCAAGCCAATTATTTCCTAAACAAATAATTTCCCCTTTATCTTTAAGAAATTGATCTAGTTTTCCACCTAAATTAATCCTTTCAGAAACTGTAGGAGAATGAATCCAAATTCTATTACCTCCTTCATTTGGTTGTGCAAATATAGCTGGTAGAGATGGAGCGTTCTCAGATTCCCAACTTTCAAATAATAATGAAGGTTGAGTAGTTAGGTCTTCTCTTCCTTTTATGGGAATTTTCTTTGGAGCAACCTTTGGAGGACTTATTTTTCTAGATATGTTGTTTTTTGAGAGTAATAATTCAATGTCACCTTCTACACCGGCATTAATAGGTAATTCTCTAATTATTGATCCTTTTGCATTAAATTGAGCAATTGGATATTTAATTATATTTATTTCATAAATATAATCTTTACTTGGCTCCCTTTTATCTTTTTCATTTTCTAACTCAATAATTACTGGAATCCTATCGTCCAAAGGGAATGCCCTCAAGTCCCCAGTAGATTTATCTAATTCAATCTTTGCAAGCAAAGTATCATTATATCTATTTAAAATACATTGGATAGATCCTTCAGGTGCTCTTCTTTTTACACCTTGTTTTGTAATTGATACAATAACAGAATCACCATGCCAGGCATTATTCAAATTAGCTTCTCTGATGTAAATATCTTCACCTTGATCTTCTCTAACAACAAAACAATAGCCCTTACTACTACAGCGGACTCTGCCTTTTATCAAGCCAATATCACTATTAAAAATTAGTTTATCATCACTAATAAATTGAACTATACCTAGCTTTGAAAGAGCCTTAATTGCTATGTGTAATTTATCTCTATCAAGTTTTTTGGTAAGCTTTAAAGACTTTTCTAACTTAGATACTTCTAATCCACCTTCTCTATCAAGACTTTCTAATATTTGAAAAACTGTTGTCATAATAGGATGGCTAATTAATAAAATTCATTTTATTAAGGTCTTTAAATTAAAAGACTTGCTTATTGAAAAGAATTGGTTTACTAGCTATCACAAGTAAACTCTTTTTTGCTTTCTGCTACAAGTTTAATACCTATAATTAAGAATACTATTCCAGATAGCAGTTTCAGTATGAATGCAGGGACAAGGTTTGCAATAGATCCTCCTGCTAAGACTCCTAAAAGAGTAGCCAATATAAGGGCTAATGAGGATCCTATAAATACTGCTAATGGCTTATTAGTCGTACTACTTAAAGTTATTGTTGTTAATTGTGTTTTGTCACCCATCTCAGCTAGAAATACAGTAACAAAAGTTGTAAAAAGAAGCGTTAGAATCATAAATTTTTGAACAAATCCTATTTTTGCATAAAGTCAATAAAACCTTGTGTCACCAGATAGGTACCCAAACCTAACATAATTACCCCTGAAAGAACTGTAAACCTTTGCCTGGGAAGGTTATTTGCGATCCATCTACCAATAAGAACTCCAAGAAGACTTGTTGTGATAAGTGCAAGTGCTGCACCTATAAAAATAATTAATGGTCTGCCAGACTGAGCAGATAGAATTAATGTGGCAAGTTGTGTTTTATCTGCTAACTCAGCCAGAAATATGGTACTAAAAGTGGTTATTAATATACTTAAAAAGGAAGTTGAATCATTTGTGTCGGTAGTTTCGAGTTGAGAGTTTGGATTACCCATTACTTCCAATTAAGTGATGTTATCTTTTTTTATGCTTATCATTAATTCTATATTAGATAGATACTGAAAATGATCAAGCTAAAAATAATCTCACTATGAATAATGTTTTTTACAAGGTCATAGATTACTTTACTCAATTTATGAATAAATCACTATCAATGTTTTTAGTATCTCTGGTTATTGTATTCGGGGAAGATTCTCAATATCAGAAAAATAAAACCTGATATGAGTTAAGATCAATATTTTTTAATTATTGTGAAGTAAAGTCAGATTGTTTAGTAAAATATTTTCAGTTTTTAAACCATCATGGGAAACCTCTTGCCACTAGTAGCAGTATTTCTTGCAGGACCAGCTATCATCGCATTGATCTTCTATAGAAGAGGTGTATAACCCCCCTAGGAAGCTTTGCCAAGTGCAATTTCAGCAAAAGCAAGAATCTTTTTAACAAATGCTAGCTGACTAGTATTAATATTCGTAGAGTTCATAGAAAAGTCTGAACTAATGCATTCGCCATTGGTATTAGTGATTAATACTGCGCTATTTTCGATCAATTGACATTTATAAATTCTTTTATGTATTTTTAATTCTATAACCTTATTGTGACTTTTTATATCAATAATATTTAATTGTAAGTTGTTATTTTTTTTCCATTTATTCACCTCAATGTAAAAAGCTATATCTATTAAGTCATCCTTCTTTAATTTAGTAGTTTCATTCCATTTTATTGCATTTATTGAACTAGTACCATCATTTAAAATCATTATTATATGTCCACCATTAAGTTTAGAGATTTTTGTAATTTTACATTTCCTAGTCCAAAAAATCGGGGCTGGATTCATAATTCCAAAGGGGCCCATCAAAGATAACTGTCTATAAAAATCATAGTTTATATCAGCAAGACGAATGTAGGCTTCGGGCTTTATAGCCTTATTTAAATCAATATTTTTAAATTCATTTTTAGCTATATTGTTTAGCCTTGCCATCAATTTAACTATATTTTCTTCTTTTATTGAAAATCCTGCGGCATCAGAATGTCCACCATGAGCTATTAGAAGATCGTTACATTCTTCTAATGCTAGATTTACTTTTAATAGGGAATTAGATCTTATAGATCCTCTATATTTTCCATCATTTGCTAATGAAAGTATTGCAGTAGGTAAATTAAACTTGTCAACAATTCGAGCAGCTACGATTCCAATAATACCTGGGTGCCATTCTCTTTTAGCGAGTACAAGAAACTTTGTACCATTAAAATATTGAGTCTTTGCAATTTCAAGCGCCTCTTCTTCTATTAGGGCAGTAAGTCTTTTTCGTTCTTTATTAATTTCAATACACTTATTAGCAATTCTATCTATAGATTCTTTAGATTTATTTGTAAGAAGATCTATTATTATCTCTGGATCACTAATTCTACCAACTGAATTAATTAATGGAGCAATCTTATAACCTATATCTTCTGTTGTTATGTCGTTTTCATTAATTGATAGTTTTTTTATAATAGATTTAACTGCTTTATTATTTGTGCTAGATATTTTGGGCATAAAGTCTTTAAGCCATTTTCTATTTGCTCCTTTGAGGGGTGCCATATCAGCAACAGTTCCAATACTAAAAAGAACATTTGCTGTTGTGTTATTGATATCAGAATTTAGCTTGTTACATATGTTTTTACCTAATAGATATGCAATTCCAACTCCCGCGAGATATTTATAGGGAGAGTTATTAGGAGTATTTTCTGGGTGAATTAATGAGTGAATATCTAATTTTTGATCAGGAATTCTATGATGATCTGTAATAATTAAATCAATGCCAAATTCTTTTGCCTTTTTAATTGCATCAAAGGCAGATATTCCATTATCAACAGTAATAATCAATTTTATTTGTTTACTATTTATATCAGAGATCATATCAACATTTAAGCCATAACCTTCTTCCTGTCTTGAAGGTATATATGGAGTTACATGAGCGCCATGTAGAGTTAATAATTCAACTAACAGGACAGTACTTGTCATACCATCAGCATCATAATCTCCGCATATAGCGATTTGATCGTTTCTAGTACATGCATCAATTATTCTGTCTGTTGCTTTTTTTAATTCACTGAAGTGAACTTCTGGATTAGGAAGTTCTTTAGGTGTTATGTACTCATCCAGTTCATTATTTAAATCAAAACCTCGTCTAATTAATACTTTCTGTAAAATGTAGTTTAAAGAGCAATTATCTTTTTCTGTTTCTTTTACTGGTTTTGGTAATATCCATGTTTTAACTTGATTATTGTCTGTTTTCAAAAGGTTAACCTAGTTTGATTCTTTGTTACTAAGAATTATATTTGTATTATGCAAAAATAACATGCAAGAGTTAAAAGCTGTCTTTTGGGATGTAGATGGAACAATAGCCGATACTGAGTTGTGTGGGCATAGAGTTGCTTTTAATTTAGCCTTTAAAGATTATGAGTTGGATTGGAACTGGAACGAGAAAGAATATTTGGAGCTTCTAAAAGTATCAGGAGGCTTAAACAGAATAATCCACTATCGAAACCAAATACACAGCAAACTTACTGATAGCCAATGTACAAAAATTCAATCAAGAAAGCGCATACATTACGAGAAATTAATTCGATCTGGAGAGATTAAAGTAAGAGAAGGAGTAATAAGACTAATTAATGAATTGGCTAACTTTGATGTTGGACAATTCATTGTTACGACCAGCGGTAGACATTCCTTGGAACCTTTCTTAGAGGCTTCGTTGAGTTCGCATTTAAAATATTTTTCCGGAATAATTACTTATGAAGATGTATGTAAACACAAACCCTTTCCAGATGCATATAATTTAGCAGTTCAATTAAGCAAGAAGTCAGAGGTAAATTGCCTAGCAATTGAAGATTCTACAATTGGTGTACAGGCTGCCAAGGCTGCAAATCTTAGTTGCCTATTGACACTGCCACCTTGGACAAGCTCTAAACAGAAAATAACTACAAAAGCTAATGCTTGTGTTCATAGCCTTGGAAATATAAATAATCCTTCTAGATTAATTTACGGAGAACGTTTAATTAGTAATAATGTAGATTATGAATATTTGACCGCTATTATAAATAAAAATGCAGAAAACTAAATTTAGGAAACTGATTAATTTAATTTTTACATATCTCAATCCTCTAATATCTGATTCCTGGAGTAAGAGAAGTGTTGTTCTTCTATCTTTACTCTTTGGTTATTATTTTACTAACAGTATACTTTCTTATTTATTAGATAAATCTGTTAATACAATAATACTTGCAATTTTTATATTAATAATTATGGAATTATTTATAAGATCATCACTACTGTCAAAATATGGTAAATTATCAGTAATTATAATATCAATTAATAATTTCAGAATTGGCTCAACCTATGCCCTTCTTCTTGAAGCTTTTAAACTTGGTTCTTAATTAAATCAATCAGAATCCTCCTCTGATGTCTCATCCATAGGATAAACAAACCCTTGTGCTCTACCAGTAAGAACTGATTTCCCTATAGATAAAGCCTTTTCTGCAGCCACAGCAGCCTTGCCTTTCCAGGTTGCATGTCTTTGGTTTCTCTTTCCTTTAGAGGTTTTTTTCTTAGGTACCGCCATTTCAACTCAGCATTAACAATGTAATATCTTATAACGTCAAGCACCAATTTAACAAAATACCTTTAAACAAAAACCAACGACTTGTCTATTTTTCTTTAAAAGCTCTGTTAGTTTAGAATTTGACTATAGTTTATATATAAATACTTTTGAATCTATAAATTTAATAATCAAATGAATAATAGTTATAGTAAATTATTAAAGGATATTGAAAGTGGTGAGATAGTATCTATTATCCTAATCCCAAATAGAAGAGAGGTTATAGTTGAATTTAGAAATTCAGAGAAGAGGGTAATTCCAATATTTTACAATGATCAGAAAATTCTCCGGCTATCTGAGGAATATAGTGTTCCACTTACGGTAAAAGATATTAGATCAGAACAGCGTTTAGCTAGTTTTATTACTGGGCTTGGTCTATCATTAATATTTATTTTATCACTTGCATTTCTAATTAAAAGATCCTCCAAGTTGTTAAATAACATGCAGAGTTTTTCTCGCCGATCCTCTCAGGTTAAAGAAGATGATATTAGAAATATCACGTTTGATGATGTAGCTGGGTTAAATGAAGAATCTGATGAGTTAAAAGAAATAGTAACCTTTTTAAAAAATCCAGATAAACTCATTGACCTTGGTGCAAAAGCTCCCAAAGGAGTCTTGTTGGTTGGACCACCCGGTAATGGTAAAACTTTATTAGCTCGCGCTATAGCAGGAGAAGCCAATGTTCCATTCTTCTCCATTTCTGCATCAGAATTTGTTGAAATGTTTGTTGGTGTTGGAGCTGGAAGAGTCAGAGACCTTTTTAAAAGTGCAAAATCAAAATCACCATGCATAATTTTCATTGATGAGATTGACTCAATTGGTCGTCAGAGAGGATCTGGAATCGGAGGAGGGAATGATGAAAGAGAACAAACACTTAACCAATTACTAACAGAGTTGGATGGTTTCAAAACTAATAATGGTGTTATTGTCATTGCAGCGACAAATAGGCCTGATATTCTTGATCAAGCCTTAACAAGGCCTGGAAGATTTGACCGTCGTATCGATATTTCACTACCTGATAGGAAAGCTAGGCATAAAATCTTGTCTGTACATGCAAGAACAAAACCTCTATGTGATTCTGTTAATCTCATGGAATGGGCGACTAGAACTCCCGGTTTTTCAGGAGCTGACCTACAAAATCTTCTAAATGAAGCTGCAATATATGCCGCAAGAAACAATAAATTAAAAATAAGTTCTATTGATATAGACAAAGCTCTTGAAAAAGCTCGTTTCGGCATATTAGCAAAACCACTTTCAAATAGTTCGAAGAAAAGACAGATTGCATATCAAATTATTGGCAAAACATTAGTAGCTTTATTAATTCCATCTCAGGATAAATTAGAAAAAATATCATTATTTAAGTCACTTGGTGATATGTATGGAATGACTTATTTCACACCCGATGAGGAGACCATAGATAGTGGACTTCTAACACGGCGTTACATTTATAACAAAATCGTAATTTTACTTGGATCGAGAGCTGCCGAAATTGTTGTTTTTGGATCTAAGGAAGTTACGCAAGGTTCGCAAAGGGATCTAGAGAGTGTGTACTATTGGGCTAACCAAATGGTTACAAGATTTGGTTTCTCAGACCTTGGTCCAATTGCTTTTGATTCAGATAAAGATTCAATATTCCTAGGAAAAGATATTTTGAAAAATATAAAAGAATATTCTCAACATACAAGTAAAGCTATTGACAGAGAAATAATATCCATATCCAAAAAAGCACTAGAAAATGCAATTGATCTGTTATCAGATAAAGTTAGTTTAATGGATACACTAGTTGATGAACTAATAGTTAATGAAACACTTGAATCTGCATATGTTATAAATTCACTTAACTCCTATCTTTCTGACAAATAACCAATTATAAAATATTTATTTTAGAGAGCAGAAAAGTATTCTTTGCTTCCTTTAGGGTCTTCTTTCATAGTCTTGTCACCAGGCGTCCAGCCAGCAGGACAAACCTCGTCTGGGTGAGATTCAACATATTGATATGCTTGTAAAATTCTTAGAGTTTCATCAATATTTCTTCCCACAGGTGCCTTGTTAATGGTTGAGTGCATGATGACTCCATTTGGGTTAATTATAAATAAACCCCTATCAGCTTCTCCATCCTCATTTAGTACATTATAAGATTGGCAGATTTCACGCTTTAAGTCTGATACGAGAGGATAGTTAATATCCCCAATACCTCCTTCATTTCTTGGTGTTTGAATCCAAGCTAGATGAGTAAATTTACTATCAACAGATACACCCAAAACTTCTGTGTTCTTACTACTGAAGTCGCTATATCTGTCGCTAAATGCTGTAATTTCAGTGGGACAGACGAATGTGAAATCTAAAGGGTAGAAAAATAAAACCACATACTTTCCTCTGTACTGAGAAAGAGTAATGTCCTTAAATTCTTGGTCAAAGACTGCAGTAGCAGTAAAATCTGGTGCTTGCATACCTACCCTTAGGCACTCATTTGTCGTCATGGAACTTGTTGTGTATTTTGATTGGTTTGGAGGGTAGAGAACTTCCCTTTTCCTCTTTATAATTTATCATGTTAAGACCAAAGGAACTTCTTAGTCTCTCTCTAACCAAAGGAGAATATTCTATAAAAATGAATGAACCAATAAGTTGGGATCCATCCCTTGTTAAAAAATTTAGTTCATCAAATCATTCTAAGTTGTTAAATCAATTAAGAAGTGAAGTTAAAATGTATCCCTTAAATAATAAAAAGAATTTAAAAGCAGATCAAACTAAGAAGAGTATTCAAGATCTCAAAAATAAAACAAATGTTGAGCACCTCAAAAATACATCAAGAGCAAACTATTCTAATAAAAACGTTGATAACAATACCAATAGCACTAATGTTAGTTTTAATAATTCAAAGAATTTTTCTATATATAATCAAACTAATGATAAAACTATGATTCGACAAAGCGAAAGTTTCTCAAGTGATAAATTAAATTCAAATGAAGACTCATCATCTATATCCTTCAAAGAACGTCTTAATCAGATAGACATGAAATAGTGCCTATTTTTTTAATAACTCATAGTAAAACTAAACTCAATAATACAACTGAAAAAAAAGAATGCTAGAAAAAAATACACAACATCATTGTTTGATATTTTCTTTAATCTAATAATCTAATGTCAGTGGAGAGACTTGAACTCTCGACCTCAGCGTTATGAATGCTGTGCTCTAACCGGCTGAGCTACACTGACTGGGGGATACACCCATAACACATATCAGATTTACCCTAGCTTTACAAAGAAAAAAGTTCTTTAAACCAGAGTAATCAAACCTGAAATGATAAGGTATCATTCAATATAATAATTCAGGATGGTCATCTACGGAAGAAATCTTTAGATCAAAATATTTTTTGAGGCCTATGAATAAAGAAAATCTAATGAAGCTGACGTTATTAAATTTATTAAAATCAAGTATTCCTTAAGCTGTTGCTCAGGAGAGTAGATTAAAAAAAGCAAACAGCACTTATTAAAACTACAAAAACATTTTATATAAAATAGTTATATATGTGCAAGAAATTACTTAAAATATTGAATTAGGCAAAATAGCTAATATTACATGTAAAATTTGAATAGTAAATATACAAGAGATATTAAAAAGTTATTTTCTAAAATTACTTTGGCAATATAAGAAAAATTTTTTTTTAGAAAGAAAATAAAAACCTGAACATATTAAAAATACCTTAAATAACAAACCAGAATAATTAATTTATATAGAAGAAAAAATCCAAAACTTCGTTTCTTATTATTACAATCCATTTTTTTTGTTCTTAGTGATCTATTAGATGTTGCAATTACAAAAGAATATTGCTAAGTATATATTGAGGATGATCGGAATATAGAGAAGCTTCCCCAACAGCAAGCTTCGTCATCCTCAATTATTTATGGGTTTATACGCTCCTCGATCCATTCATTTTTTCTTATCCATCTTCTCCTTATATGAACAGGTTTACGAAGAACCAATTGATCAACTTGAGTTATTTCGATTTTTAAAATAGCAAAATTATTTGATATATCTTGCTTTGCATTAAATGATATGTCATTTAATTGGTCAATAACAAAATGCTTCCCAGGACATGGCCAATTCCACATTGACTTCGATTTTTCACTTAGTTTATCCCAATGACGCAATTTTTCCTTGCTTAAGTCAATTGTTGACATTCCTCGAAACCTAAATTGGCATTTTGATTTAAAAAAAAGCCAACATATTTCAACGTTATTATTAAATGCTAATTCATCAAATTTCTGGCTTCTGTTGTCACTATATATAAGCATTTCTAAGGATTTACTCCATCCTCTAAACACTACTGTTCTAACTCTTGGTGTATTATCTGTTCCTATTGTGGCTAATTGAATCCAATTTGAGGAATCAAATTTTGCTTCTTTCCTCTGAGCAGAGCTAAGAAGTGATAACCATGGAGGCATAATAGAAACGTTCGAAACTATATAAATAATATTAAAATTATAAATTTAGATAAATTTTTTAATTGATTCTATTTAGTTGATTTAAATAATAATAGCGAAATCTTAATTATTTATTTTTTTAAAAATTGTTTATTAGGATTCTTCATCTTCATTTCCAACCCTAACTTCTACACCAACAAAAGTTGCAAATAAAACTATGAATAAGCCAATAATCGATTTCCATAAAACAGTATGATTTACTGCATCAGGAGATTGAAAGAAATCTGGAATCATAACTCAATGATACAACTATTTCTCTTCTTCCCAATTTTCTTCTGCCTTATCGAGAATATCTTCAACAGTATTATCAAAGGTTTCAGCTACAGACCTCAACATTTTTGAAATAGTTAAATCCGGACAAGCTAGATCTTTTTGGATAGCTTCAGCACAGTCTTTGATATCTTCCCATGCATCAACGAGAATTTGAGAATCTTCTGGTTTCCAATCATCTGTCATAGTCAACTCCCCATTATTTATTAATAATAAAATATTTCATCACAAAAAAAATTTTAACTTTATGAAAGGGAGTAAATGTCTTGGTTTCTACATTTAAATCCAAGGTCCAAGCTCAACTGTTACCTTTTTAGCCATATGAAAAACAAATCAGGTCAGATTCTAGAGCTGCGTTCAAAAGATGACGCAACATTTAAAAATACTGCTCTAGTCCAACAAGCGCTAGCTCAACTAGAGGCGAACCTCTCTAGAGAAGAAAATCAAAAGGTCACAGAAAAATACCAAAAAAGATAGTTTCCCTTGTGTCAAGAAGTTTCAAACTTATAAATCTTATTTACGATTTTTGAAAAACACCTATAAATAAAATAGACATTAGATTTTTATCATGCTATTGCCTAAGCCAGTTAGACCAGTTGATTCTGAAAAGAAAGGAAAAGACAATTAGACTTTAATGAATCTGTTTATTTAATTTTTTTTTAATTTAAGAACATAGGTATGAAAACATACTTGTGTTCTTTTTTCGTTATATAAGATAAAATATTTTTATAAAATATATATTATTTGAATAAGAAATCTAAGAATATATTAATTTACACACATCAATCGATAGTTTTAGTCAACTATTGATTTATCAATAAATCATGATTACAACTATTGACATCTAGAAAATATTTGGGATATTTGTTCTTGTATTATTCCTATTAATTCATTAGTTACTTATCTAATGCTTATTAGGGAAAATTCATATTCTCACTTTGTCTATGAAAACTGCCTCTATAGAACTTCAGAAACTTAGAACCATGGCTGAGGACTCATTGAATAAAACAGCTGAACTACAACAGGTTTTAGCCCAAATAGAAGCTAACCTCTCATTGGCTGAATGCCAAAAAGTTAAAGAAAAGACTAATCAAAATTTAAACAGCAATTAATTATAATATTAATATCCCAAAGCAATAATTTATATAGTTATAAATTTACTTATAAGTCTATCTTGAATTGTTGTAAGAAATGTAATAAAATAAATATGGATAAATCATAGTTATATTTTTTGAATTGACTTAGCAGTTAACTTTTCTAACTTAGGATTAGTTGCTGAAGTAAAAGAATTTCAGGTATTATCCAAAAACCTGTAATAACAAAGGTCATGAGAAACCTTTTTCAAAGAGAGCTTTTATCATTTATTCCTAATCTTATATAATTATTATGTATTGGTGATTTTATAAGGTAAGTTTTTATTTATAGTATTCCTATAACAAATAATAGTATATTTTATATGAATATATTCTATGTCGTGTAATAAAAATATGGTATAGCTAAAAAACAATCTGAATAAAATACAAAATTACTTACTTTTGATATTGTTTACTCATTTTAGACATAATTTATTGTATTTAAGACGAGATTGTTTTTTTGATCTAGTAATTACACTTGAAAAATATTATATTGTTTTAAAGACCGGCAAAATTAGGTAACATTTGCCGATTATTAGGAGAAAAAAAAGGTATATATTGACAAATAAAATTTTAAATATTACCGAATAGTAATTAAACAGAAAATTAAGATTAAGCTAAAAATTTTAAAGAACCCTTGAACTTTAATAAAATTTTGTTAAAATAAAAAAAATTTTATTCCTTTATAGGATTTAGTTGAACAAAAAAATGTTCTTCTAAATAGAAATTTTGCTTTAAAATTTTCCAATAATGACTTGCAACTGTCAACACTGCGTCGAAATTAAAAGACAAATTATTAGAGCAGAACAAAGGCATGCAGTCTTATTTAAAGTAAGAAGTTCTAGATTAAATAATAGGTAAAACACTATTCCCTATATGGGAATACTGGTATAGATATTCTTACTTGTTTTTTATCTTCTAGAATTGATTCTTTCTCATTAATTTGACTTTCTGATTTTATAATAGATTTAGTTTTTTGTTCTTCTAGTGCTTCAAGATTTATAAAGAAGAAATACAGTGCAATTAATGAAAAATAGGGTATAAGAGTTTTAATGTTTTTTACTATCAAACTTATTAGCTTCATATTTTAATCAATTGATATTATATATTATAATTCACTATTAGAATCTATGCAAAGATTTATTAATTTCCGTGGTAAATTAATAAACAAAAACGTTAATATTATATATATTTAATATTACATATAATGTAAAATTCATAACTAAAAGATACTTAAGCTAAAAAGAAAATAATGTAAAAATTTTATATTATTTTTTCTATAGAAAAAGTTATGATTATAGTTAATAGAAATTATACCTTTTATACTTTCTTAGTGAAATAATTTTCATTAACAACTGCACTTTTTTTGTTGATTATGTGAATGCTTTTTTTTCTTTGTGATCTAATACTTTTCAATTTATATTTCAGCAATATTTATAACATTTATTATTATTTTTTTAATTCAGCGTGAAATTCTGACAGAGATAATACCAATATAATTAGACTATATTTCCAGACTTGCATCCTAGGGCCTAAATCAATCACATATTAATTAATTTTATTAACGAATAAAACATCGTAATTTTTATTGTCGCTTTCAATAGCATCTATCCATTCTTTGAACTCGCTTTCTAGAGCTTTCTTATTTTTACCTTCTAGAGTAGAAAGTCTCTTGATTGCTGAATTAATAGTCACCTCACAGCTATCAATTAAGCTTGATTCTGACATTCATTTTATTGATGCTATAGTTATTATATTAATTTGACTAAATAAGGTTAATTAGTAAATACCGTAATATTTTCAATTTTATCCTGTGTTTAAATTTCATAAGTATTGTTTTTTAGAATTTTTTTATATTAATTCTTAAAATCTATCTACTTATTACAATGATTTGGAAATCTGTAATAATTGAAACGGAAACTAGTATTTTTATGATTTAAAATTGGTTTTATTTAATTATTCAATGGAATCTGGAGCTTTACAGGCAGTTGAGGTAATGCTTAATGGATCACTTAAGCGTCTTAATAGTTTAAAAGGTAAGAGTAGGGAGGCACTTTATGATGAATATAAGGAATGGTTAGAGGTAGATAATAATAATGTAATTAATGATGGAGTATTATATTGTAACTATATTGGTTAAACAAAAAACTATTTAATTAGTAAATCTAATTGCAAACAGGCTGAATAACAAACTATCCCACATGCAACAGATAAATTCAAACTTCTGACTCCGCCATTCTTTAATTTATTTTCACCTCCTGGCATAGGTATTCCAGCAACTATTTCACATTTTTTCATTATAGTATCGGGTAATCCTGTATCCTCTCTTCCAAATAAAAGGATATCTGTGTCTTTATAAATAATATTTGAAATTGAATTACTACTTTTTTTAGTAAGCGCAATAATTCTTGAATTGGCAAAAGTATTTTTATATTGTTCAAATGATTCATATAAATGTACATCAACTTTAGTCCAGTAATCTAAACCTGCTCTTTTTAAATATTTATCTTCAAAGCTAAAACCAGTTGGCTTAATAATATCTAGAGACATATCAAAAGCTAAGCATGATCTACCAATTGTTCCTGTATTTTGTGGAATTCTTGGTTCAAATAATGCGACTCTTGGTCGAGAACTATTTAATGAATTCATGGTATAAGATCACCAATTTTATCTAGGTCAATAGCTGTGCCATTGACAGCAAGCCACCTTTTTTTTGATTGGTGACTTATCAATGAGGTTAGGGTACTAAGCCGTTCACGAAATAAATGACCAATTGGTGTAGCTGGAACTATTCCCCAGCCAATTTCCTCAGAAACCACAACAATGCACAAATTATTTTCTGTAAGACAACAAAGCAAGTTATTTTGGAAATTGTTCCATTGATCGTTATCGTCGATTAGGTGATGTTCCACCAACCCACCTAGTGAGTCTATTAGAATTGATTCATTTCTTGTGATCGATTCGATTGCATTACAGATGTCCTTTGGATGCTCAATAATCGTCCAGCTAACAGGTCTTCTACTTTTATGCAGATCGATCCTCCGTTGCCAATCTGGATCATTTGGTCTTGGTTTTGATGTCGCTATGTAAGTGACGAGATCTTGCTCCTTGATTAAAAATTCGGCTAATTTACTTTTTCCACTTCTTGTAGGTCCTGTTATTGATATGAGTCCTTTATAATTTTTAGCTATTGGTGTGATCATATTCTGAGATATTGGATAAATCTATTATTAGTGTTTGTTATATCTTATATCGATTTAGACTAAAATAAAGACAGTCATAGGTATGTATAATACAAAATCAATAAATTAATTTTAAACTGTATTGAATAGATAAATGTATAAAATTTCTAGCTTAGTTATAATATTCGGAGTATTTTTATTAATTTTATCAATTATAAATATTGCGACCGCTAATCAAATAAATCCAAACTTAGTTAGAGCTGAGACCATATCTGGAATAGCTTCAATAGCATTAATTACTATAGGTTATCTCTGGACTGAGATTAAACCTAAACAATCATCGAAAGCAAAGTTAACTGGGAAGGAAGGTTTTGAACTTTGTAATAAATTAAATGACGATCAAAGAAATGAGTTGGCTTGGGGAAGTCAGCAAATACTTACGGCAACAGCAGCAAGTACAATTTTAATATATTGGGATAATAAAGTAATCCTTAGAAGGGGCCTGATATCTGAAAAAATATTTATACCTGGAGAAATATGTAAGAGGTCAATCGATCAAAAACGATTAATTTCATTAGTTAATACAGAATTATTTCCAGGAAGAGATGAGTTTGATGGCGTTCTAAAAAATTTGCCTGCTGTGATTGTTTATCCTCTAGAAAATAGAGGTTTCACGATAGTAGGAGGATGGTCAAAAAGATCATTTACCAGTTCAGATGAAATATGGATATCAGGGTGGTCCGACAAGTTATATGTTTTACTGAGTAAGTAGGAGGTTAATAGTTGTTTCTACCTGTTTTTCATTAGATGAAAACTCTAAAGTATTATCTCTTTTAAACCATTTAGCAAAATCAGATACAATTTTTACCTGATATTCCTCTTCTCCAGTTAAATTATATACATTTCTATTAAATTCACTATTCACTATATTCAGTAATCCTGAACCAATATTATAAATTCCATTAGATGCATTGATCTTAGTATTATCAAAATTAATATTAACTGCATTATCTATATCTATAACTGAGCTATTTAAATCCCAATCAAATGAATTAGTAGTAATATAGTAATCATGGTTATTAGAAAATGATATGTTTACATTGTTAAAAACTCTAATAGAGTTGGTTAAATTGTTGAGACTAGAATTACCAGATTTAACTTTAAAGTCTTGACCATTATTGTTAAATATTTCAATTAAGCTTTCGTGTAGCTCTATATCATTACTCGTTGGATCAATTATGGCTTTAGGACTGACGATTTTTAAGCTAGTTTGACTATTAGGGTTTTCCTGAAGTAGCTCGAAATTATTAATATAGCTTTTATTATCAACCTGAGAAGTCAAATTGTTAGATTTTTGACATCCCAATAAAGGTAATAAAGTGATTATTAATAGAAAATAGTAACGTAAAAGTATCACTATATAGAATTCTGATAAAATTCAATCTTATCCATTACAGGACATGGATCTTCTAGACCATTATCAGGATCTAGCAACCCCCAATTTAATGATTTTTGGAAATTGATAGATAAAGTATCTACTTTTAATTGATCTAATATTCTAATACTTAAATCTGGTACAATCGGATTTAGTAATAATCCAATTATTCGACAAGTTTCAAGTACAGAGTATATATCAAAAGCAACAATATCCTTATTTTTTATATCTTTAATAAGTTTCCAGGGAGCTCGGTCATTTAAATAAAGATTTGCTGTGTTAGCTAAGTCAATAATAGCATTTGCAGAGTTTTTAAAATTACTATTTTTAAATGATTTCATATATTCATTTATTTTTAACTCTGAATGGACCTTAAGAGAACAATCAGTTAATAAAGACTTATCTAAAGGTATTTTATCATTAAACCATTTTTTTGACATTGTAATTGTTCTGTTTAACAAGTTTCCAATAGTATTACATAAATCACTATTAACAATATCGACAAAACGTTTCATTTGAAAATCACCATCTTCACCAAATTCAATATCTCTTAAAAGATACCATCTCATTGCATCTATACCCCCATATTCCAAGAGTTCAATGGGATCAAGTACGTTCCCTAATGATTTTCCCATTTTTTGTCCTTCTCGTGTTAGGAAACCATGCCCAAAAACACTTACTGGTGTTTTAATACCAGCAGAAAGTAACATTGCAGGCCAATAAACTGCATGAAACCTGAGTATATCCTTACCAATTACATGTATATTTGCGGGCCAATTACATAACGACTCATCGGTGAGTTCTGGAGAGCTTTGATCTAGAAGAGATCCACTAATATATCCTAATAAAGCATCGAACCATACATAAAAAGTGTGATCCTTGTTACCAGGAACATTTATACCCCATTTTAAATTTACTCTAGAAATTGAGAAATCCCTTAAACCTTTGGAGACAAAATTAACAATTTCATTTTTTCTACTTTTAGGAGAAATGAAACCATCAATTTGAATTAATTTCTCAATTTGATCTTGATATTTTGATAGTTTAAAAAATAAATTCTCTTCATCTCTCCATTCTAATTCCTTTTTATGAATTGAGCAGATTGGACTTTTATCATTCTCCTCTACATCCTTATATTCCTCGCATCCAACGCAATACCAACCACTTTGTCTACCCATATATACATCATCCGATTCAAGAACTTTCGAATAAAATTGATGAACTAAGGATATGTGATCTTCTGAAGTTGTTCTAACAAAACGATCATAACTAATATTTAATTTGTCCCATAAATACTTATACTTTTCTGTAATTTCATCACAATGTGATTGTGGTTGGAGATTTTTACTTTCTGCGGTTCTCTCAATTTTTTGACCATGTTCATCAACACCAGTAAGAAAAATGACTTTATTTCCATTTAGCCTTTGAAATCGAGCTAGTGCATCACAAGCGATTGTTGTATAAGAACTGCCTAGATGAGGCTTATCATTAACATAATATAGTGGTGTTGTAATTGTGTATTTCATATTCATCATATATCCTAATTATTATATTATATTTTTAAAACTTTTGCACACTTACGATTGTCCATTATGTATATGAAGATATAAATTCAAAATAATTTATATCGTTATCATTATTAATTATATTTTTAACGGTGAAGCTTAATCCGATATTCAATCTTTTTTTTGTATGTAGATTACATATAGTAGAAAAATGATATTCTATAAAATATAGAATACAAATATTTTTATATCTATTAATCCAATTTAGCAATATCACATTATATTCCTTAAAAGAGTTATTTTCGAACCATCTATTTAGCCAATATTTTTGATCCTCTCTATATCTCATAATATTTTCTCTTCCTTGATTATTAATCTTATGAATAATCTGTTCAACATCTTCTTTAGATATAAGTTCTTTATTATTGAGATACCTATTTAATTGATAGTTAACTAACAAGTCAGCATATCTTCTAATCGGTGAGGTAGCATGTACGTAAGATTTTAATCCCAAACTTGAGTGAGGCATTGGATTTATCGAATAATATGACTTACCCATTGTTTTCTTTAGTAAAAAATTGTATAAAACTTTATTATCCGAACCTTTAATAATATCTTTAGACACCTTCTCAAAACGTTGTTGAACCCTATACGGAACTGGTATTCTATTAACTCTAGTAAAATCTGAAATTATATTTCCATACAGAATCATAGCTTCACTAATTAATTGTCTCGATAACGTTGGATCTATTATCTTAAGTATTGGAATATTATCTTCTACAAAAATCTTTCCATATGATTCCAAAATTTCCGTAGCACCAGATATCCGTCTCCAACATTTTCTACTTTGTAAAATCCTAGAAATAATACTTAAATCTTCTTCTTCTTTTGGGGCATAATCAATAAGTTCATCAGCTTCTATATAATTTAACCTGAAGTCTACTTTAATTATACTCCTAACTATTTCTGTAGAGCCAAGACTACCGTCTTCGTTAAAAATAACACCTAAGCTTATTGATTCTCTCTTTTCTTTATCACTTAGACTAAACACCTCATTAATTAATATTTCGGGAAACATATAGTAATTATGAGTTGATAAATAAACAGTAGAAACAAGATTTCTTGCCTTCTCATCAATAGCTGATTGATATTCTAAATATGAAGTTGGGGAGGCAATGTGGATCCATATCTTGTACTTAGAAGAGGTCTTTTCTAAGGAAATAGCATCATCTATTTCAAAAGTTTCATAATCATCTATAGAGTAAGTTTTAAGATAAGTAAGGTCTCTAACTACAGGATTAATATTATTTGATTGTTTAAATCTAGAAATTATGTCATTAACATGATTATTTATTATTTTATTGCACATTCTATTTTTAATAGAATATTATCTTATCCTTCTGGATTAACGAAGGGAAGTAGTGCAATTATTCTTGCTCTTTTAACTGCTATGGTTAAATCTCTTTGTTGCTTGGCTGTTAATCCTGTGAGCCTTCTAGGTAAAATTTTCCCTCTATCCGTAATAAATTTCTTTAATAACTCTACGTCCTTATAGTCAATAGGATCACCAGGCTTTATAGGAGAGAGCTTTTGTTTAAATAGTGAATTAGTCATTTTTAAAAAGTGTATAAAAGTAAATGATTATTTGATTTCTCTATGAATAGTCATCTTATTTAATTCAGGACAGAATTTTTTAAGTTCTAGTCTCTCAGTAGTGTTTCTACGATTTTTTTCTGTGGTGTATCTAGATACTCCTGCAGAACGCTTTTCTGAGCTAGGCACAGATCTAGACTCAGTACATTCTAAAGTGACCACTATTCTGGTACCTTTTTTAGCCATATGAACTTAGCTCAGCTTTTGTGAGTCAACGGAACAAAGTACAATCTTACTAGGCTAAGTACCCTTTTTTATAAATTCATTTGAACACCTATGTTTAAGTCCTGTCAGAGAAAATCATGAAGGTATCAGTTTCTTGGCTAAAAGACCTTGTCGAATTTAACAATGATATCGATGAATTAGCTGAAAAGCTTTCAATGACTGGTTTTGAGGTTGAATCATTAGAGGACTTATCAGAACAAGCAAAGAATGTTGTTATTGGTTTTGTTGAAGAAATAAAACCACATCCAAATGCCGAAAAACTCAAAGTTTGTTCTGTAGATGTTGGTTTACCCAAAAAACTAAGTATTGTTTGTGGTGCACCAAATGTAAAAGCCGGATATCACGTCCTTGTTGCGAAGGTTGGAGCCTATTTGTCTTCAAAGTCATTAAAGATAAAATTGTCTAATTTAAGAGGCGTAGAAAGCGCAGGAATGATTTGTTCATTGGATGAATTAGGAATTGAAACTAATAACAAAGGGATAGAAATTCTTGAAGAAAATGAAGCAAGTATCCCTCCAATCGGTTCAAATGCTGTCGATTATCTTGGTTTAAATGACACCATAATTGAATTAGCAATTACTGCTAACAGACCTGATGGTATGTCGATGGTTGGGATAGCAAGGGAAATAGCAACAATAACAAATTCAAAATTAAAACTACCAACTTTAAATTTCAATGATGACTTTGAAAAATTTCATCCTAATGTAATTGACAGAGAAACGATCGGATCAGACTGTATTTATTCACTTACATATATAGATAATATAGACAATACTGGAACAATAGATAAATCTATTGTTTATAAATTAAGTTCATTACGACAAAATTGTATAAACCCAGTTGTAGACATAACTAATTATGTAATGCTTGAACAAGGCCAACCTCTACATGCATTTGATGCAGATCTATTAGATAACATTGTTGGTAGAAAAGTTATACCTAACGATTTTGGTATTAGAAATGGTAAAGCAGGCGAATCATTTGTTGCACTCGACAAAAAAGAATATAAATTAAATGAAAATATAAAGGTAATTACCTGCGATGATTTTCCAATTGCAATAGCTGGCGTTATCGGTGGAAACAATTCTTCCGTAAGCTCTAAAACTACAAGAATCTGGCTAGAAGCTGCTGTTTTTACACCTACATCAATTAGAAATAGTAGCAGAGAGATAGGGCTTAGAACAGATGCCAGCAGTAGATACGAAAAGGGTATATCAGCAAATATGACAATAGCAGTCTCAAAAAGAGCTAGTGAACTTATTTCATTAGGATTAGGAGGTAATATTAAATCAACCTATGTTAATAGTGAATTTATTAAAAAAAATATTAGTGTCAATCTTAGAATGGAGAAAATAAACAGTGTTTTAGGTAAATTACACAATAAAGATAATAATAAAGTCAATAAACAATCTAATAAACTTCGTAATCTTAATAAGGATGAGATTGAACCTCTACTAATAAAACTTGGTTGCCTACTCACGTCTAATTCTCGAGGTTGGGATGTACAAATTCCTCCTTACAGATCATCTGATTTAATAAGAGAAATTGATTTGATAGAAGAAATAGCGAGATTAATTGGTTACGACAATTTTGATTCAAATATGCCCAAGCCTCTTGAGCCAGGAGTACTAACACCTACCAATTTAGTTGAAAGAAGATTAAGAAATTCCTTTATAAATAATGGTTTTCAAGAAGTTGTTACTTCATCACTTGTTGGTCCTGATAATACTGATGGTAATCCTGTAATAATCAAAAATCCATTACTATCTGAGACAAGTAGGTTAAGAACAAATGTATGGGATGAACATCTTAAAATTCTTCAGAGAAATGTATCGTTTGGTGCTGAAGGTTGTTGGATCTTTGAAATAGCAAAGACATACAAAAAAGATAACGAAAACTTTGTTGAAACAAATTTATTAGCAGGTTCTTTAACTGGTAATAAACGAGTTAGTAAGTGGGGCAAAGCATCAAAACAAATATCTTTAGATTATTTTGAAGCAAGAGGGAAACTTAAACAATCTCTTGAAGTTCTAGGAATTGAAACTTTTGACAAACAACTAACCGACAAAGATTTCATGCATCCGGGGCGAACTTCAGAATTGCTTGTTGAAGGTAAAAGTATCGGCTTCTTTGGACAAATACACCCTTCTCTCTCTGAGAAATATGATGTTATTAAAGAAACCTACTTATTTAACCTGGACTTTGATTCATTAATTAAAGCAGCAACAAGGAAAACAAATTGGATAAGAATTTATAAGGATTACCCCACTGTTCCTTATATGGAAAGAGATATTGCACTTATTCACTCAAAAAAATATAGCTCATTAGAAATAATAAACCTAATAAAGAAATCTGGACGACCACTCTTAGAGAAAGTGGAATTAATAGACCGCTACGAGGGATCTTCTATTCCCGAGGATTCAGTTAGCCAGGCTTTTAGAATAAAATACAGAGATCCTAAGAAAACTCTAGTAGAAGAAGATATAAATCCAATACACGAAAAAATAAGAACTGCTCTTAAAGAAAAAGTAAATGCTGAACTCAGAAGCTAGTCTCGCTTGTCTAGCATAGGTCTTAAAACTAGTCTAGTAATGGGACTAGGGCGAGTCAGGTAAGACTTGTTTTTTAAATAAAAATAATTCGAATTATTTTTATTATTTATTGGGTTATCAGCCAATTATTTGTATGATCAAAAAAATTATTAAACCTAAAGACTTAAGAGCAATAAAACGAAAAATCACATCAAAAATATAAATCTCGGAATTCTCATAATAGAATCTACCTAGGACTCATAAAGAGACTCATTGAAGATAAACGAGAAAAGGTCGTTCGACCTACGGCTTAATTGTCTGTTCACTTGAAACCCAGCATCGGCCTATAGAAGTTATTGCATAACTGTCTAATAAGCAGTTATGCGTAATCAATAAGCAAGTCATATCAATAGTTTAGAAAATAGAAAATCAAAATGGACATATTATGGACATTTATAGCAGAAGAAACATAAAGACTAGATAAAACTGTTAAACAAAACCAAGAGCAATTTTGTATTTAAAAA
Organism: Prochlorococcus sp. AG-363-G03; assembly: GCA_003280265.1. Lineage (GTDB taxonomy): Bacteria > Cyanobacteriota > Cyanobacteriia > PCC-6307 > Cyanobiaceae > Prochlorococcus_B. The sequence continues at coordinate 25,290 of QCFJ01000005.1, forward strand.
TGCACTGAACGAGGTCTAGCTACTCTTGATTTGTTTTTCATATGGAAAACATGCAAATAATTGGTATGGCCGATTCAAATACCAAAAATTGAATTCATAAATAAAAACACAATGCAGAGATTCTATAAAGTCTCATGCGAGTCGCTTCTCTAGACCAGCTTCGAGACCAATTCGAGACTTCCAAGAAGCTAATTTTTATATAAATCTTTTAGTAATTGATAAGCCTCGTTTAATTTTCTCATATTTTCGTTTGATCCTCCAGCATCAGGGTGATTGGAAAGAGCTTTTTCTTTATATGCCTCTCGGATGAATGAGAGAGTTAGAGATGATCCCGCCTTTGTTGGTAAACCCAATAACTTCAAAGCACCATGAACAGTCATAGTTGATTCAAGTGTTTGGAACGAAGTCACATTTTGACTACGTTTGAATTTATTAACAAACCTTCGAATAAGAGTGGGAATTCTATTTCTTAAGTTTTTAGTTGAAAAGGGGTCTTCGAGAGCACCCGCCAAGATGACGACATCATCAAAAGTTACTGAATCGATATTCCATTCTCGACAATATGAATTAAGCATCTTACAAGCAGCATTCCAGGTAAAAGGTATGTTTTCTGTACCATCGACATGGGGCCAGATATCTCTTGCAAGCCAAATCATTGATGCCTCAATAACACTTTCAGTCGGTTTTTGCCCATAAAGATATATCCAATGCTTTTCTGCAGCGTCTTTCGCTTTTATTAAATCATCAATATTGATTGTGGTTATTGAAGTGTCTTCCATATTTTTAAAATTTTTGTCTCTACTCAAACTTTTTTTTAGGTTTGTCGTCTGTTTTCTGATAAAACCTGGTAATTCAATGCCTGTAGTGACAGTTCCCTTTTGATTTGTTTTTGCATTATTAGTTTTGACATGATTTACAGTTACATTTTTTATTTCAATATTTTTATTTCCTACTATTACTAATGCTTTTTCTTCCTTTTTACTATTTTCAATTTCACCTTGATCGCTTATAGAGTCATCATTGTCACTATGAGTAAAATCTAATTGCTCATTTTCAATTAATTCATCATCTAAATCCTTAGGTAAAATAACTTGTAATAGTCTCTCAAAAACTTGTCCTCTTCTTCTAAATCCCCACTCTTTACGAAGGCGATCGACGCCTTCTATCAGATCAATTGGTAAATCAATTGAAATTCTCTTAATATCTTTTTCTTCACCTTCCGTCACAAGATCATAAAAACTATTCATATATTAATGGCCTTTTTATTTTCAACACACCTATAGCTTTGAATTTATATAATTAAATTGATTATGAAATGAATATAATTTTGGACATATTGTTTAAAAACTAGGAAATAGCCACATCGAGTAACACTATTAAGTATTATTTAAAAAAAATGAGTAACTTTAAATGAACTTCTGCACATCATCCCAAGATTGGAGTGAAAGAAAAAATTTTTTTCAAGCAAGGAAATTAAATTTTTTAGTTTCTGTTAAAGAATCCTATGAAAGAAAACTTGCAGCTATTAATGCATCAATATCAAAGCTCGAAGAACAAATGAATACAAACAGTCCAAGTATTGAAAGCTAAATTAACTCTAATCTAGTTATTAAATTACATCTTTCAATATTTGTTCTGGACCAAACTTAATAAGTTGGTCTACATCAGATCTTTTTGTTCCAAGAAAATATCCAGCAAAACCAAGAGCATTAATACTAAATCCATAAGCCCTATCTGTTTTACGCTTAATAAGCGCAATCCACTCTGGAGTAATAATCAAATTATATGGTTTTAAAGGTTTACTATCTAAATCAATATCACCTATATTCATCTCATGAATCAAAGATTTATATGAACTATATAAGTCATTCGAATTTGAGTCTGATTTATTATTCCTTCGTTTAATTGAAACACAACGAGAAATCAGAGAGTTTCTATTATCTTTACTATTTAATAATGAGCAAAACCAATCATATCTGGGACAAATACTCTCATGATTATGTCTTGGCAACAATTGAAAATGTCGATGTGGTTGACTTGCACCAGCTTCCTTACTGCTATTAAAAAACCATAAACCAGTAGTATCATTATCAACATTTTTTATAGCATCGAAATCATCATTATCAAGCCATCCATTTTGCGGTTTCCATTTATTTGTTATTAATAACATATGTCCAATTTGTACTGGATATTTATTTAAAATTAATGTATGTTTAGTATCTATTGGTTGAATTTCAAGTCTGGCATCCCAAGGAATAAATGGGTTTCTTTTTGGACCATATTCAATTAAATAACTTGGAATAGAACTTAAAAGAATACGTAGTTCATAATCACAATATAAGTTATTTGCTTTATATTTTTTGGTTTCTAGAGGAATTACAGCCCCAGAATAAACACCTTTTCTACTAATCTGAAGAGCTTTAGCCCATATAATTTGGCTCTTCACCTCAAATAGTCCTTTGATAAATAATCTTATTCAATTATATTATTAATATTCAAAAATATAAAGATTAAATAAAAAGCTTAGTAACTACACGTCAAATGATAAATTTCAAAGTACTCGAAAAACAACATAAAGATTGTTCAAATCAGGTAATTTATGCCTATTAAGGCTTCCAAGGTTTGAAAGTTGGATTTAGATCTACTTGAATGGTTTGGTGCTCTAGAGACGATTTATGGGCATCTACAGACCGATTTATTACTTAAAAGATCGTTTTAAAAAATTGTTGTATGAAAGTTAATAAAAACAAATTTACAAAAATAAAAGAAAAAAAAGACGTGAATAATGAATTGGTAATTAAATGAGCATAATCTCGAGACCTATTGTACTGGAAAGGTTTTGGGATAAGCCATGAAAATTCAAATTTATCAATTTGCAAAATAGTTTCAGATTATTAGCAAATAAGGTTGACGAAAGCAGGGGGGAAAGAGGTAAAACCTCTTTCAGTAATGTGTCCTCGATGGATTGGGACTTTTCTGAAGACGAAGCTTTTTTAGCTCTGTGCGATGCTCTTCGCGAAAGCGGGGAAACTTCTGCAATGGAATTTTTAGCAACAGGTGAAGGTGCTTTTCACTTTCAGGAATTAACTCAAAATGCTGCTGGAGAAGGGATTGATTTGAGTGACTCAGAATCAATGGCAGAGTTTCAGATGGAAGTATTAGAAAAAATCGATGAAATGAATAGCTGATATTTTTGGATAATTATTTAGAAACAGGGGGAAGATATTTAGATCCCAAAGTATTTAGCTACTGGATGTAGTGCAACAATAGCTGTTGTACTTTGCTCTGGATGAAGTTGCTCACTTTCGTCCATTGTGATGTTAATTTTTTTAGCATCTAGCCATAGCAATTGTTTTTTTGAGTCTGAAACTTCAGGACAAGCTGGGTAACCAAAAGAATAACGACAGCCACGATACTTAACATCTAAGATATCTTTTATATTGTCAGGTTCATTAACTTTAAATCCACATTCAATCCTAATAATAGAATGAATATATTCAGCAAGTGCTTCTGCAAGTTGAACGGTCAAACCATGGAAGAATAGATAATCAGAATAAGAATCTTGACTAAAGAGTTTGTGTGAATATTCACTAGCTATTTCTCCCATAGTTACAGCCTGCATTGGTAAATAATCTGTAGGCTGATTATTAGTTAAGTCATTATAAAAATCTGCTATACAAAATCTTTTTCCGGATCTTTGCCGAGGTAATAAAAAATTACCCAACAAACTTTTGTGATCCTTCTCATATACATTTAAAGAATTACCATCTCTACCACAGGGGAAATACCCATAGACTAATGAAGGGTTAATTAGCTTTTCATTTATTATTTTATTCATCCAGTAATCTAATTTCGGTTCTGCCTTCTCTAGTAAAAAATTCTTATAGTCGGATGCAGACATTTGCTTGGACCGTTTCATTTGCCATTGACCTGAAAACAAAGCATTACGATCTAAGAATTCATAAACTTTGGTTATGTCTATATCCTTTTCTAGTAAAAACCTAGAGCCAATGAATGGTGGTTTTATAGGGTCTATTTCAGATATATCTTTTGATCTTGATGTATCTTCAATAGAGTTGTCTTTGATTTTTTTGATATCAATTATTTGATTAGAATTGGTGTTTTTATACTCACCAATAGTAATTCCATCAGGAGCACCTTCTTTAAAGCCAGAGATATTATTCCAGTTATTTAATTCCTTTGCTTTCATATATGAATCCATAAATTTTAAATCTGTAAATGCATCTTTACCGTAAATAACTTTACCTTTATAAACACTTGCACAGTCTTGATTAACGAATTTTGGAGTGAGAGCGGCGCCACCAAGAATAATTGGAACAGATATATCTTCTTCATTTAATGCTTTTAGATTATCTTTCATAAATGCTGTAGATTTAACAAGAAGACCACTCATAGCAATACAATCAGCATTATATTTCTTTTGTGCATTAATTATTGAATTAACTTCTTGCTTAATTCCTAAATTGATAACTTCATAACCATTATTTGACAAAATAATATCAACTAAATTTTTGCCGATATCGTGAACATCACCCTTAACTGTTGCTATAATAAATTTTCCCTTTGATTGATTAGCCTCAGATTTATCCATATACTGTTCTAAATATGAAACTGCAAATTTCATTGTTTCTGCAGATTGGAGAACAAAGGGCAATTGCATTTGGCCAGATCCAAATAGTTCACCAACAACTTTCATTCCATCTAATAAATATTCATTTATTATTACCAGAGGTTTATATTTCTTTAATGCCAAATCAAGATTTGAGTGTAAATTTGTTTTTTCACCATCTATAATATGATTTTTTAGTTTTTCTTCTATTGGTAATTTAACATCGTTATTATTATTACTTTTATTTAAGAGTTTCTTTGAGTCATCGAAATAACTAGTTAATGTTGTTAGAGGATCATATGTGCATACATTATTATCAAATATTCTTTTATCATAAATAAGATCCATACATATTTTTATCTCTTCTTCACTTATTTTATTTAGAGGTAAAATCTTGGATGGAGAAACAATTGCACAATCTAATCCGACTTTAATTGCTTCATTTAGAAAGATAGAGTTAAGGACAATTCGTGCACTAGAAGACAAACCAAAACTTACATTTGAAATTCCAAGGATTATATGAACTTCTGGATAATGATCCTTTATTAATTTAATGGCATTTAAGGTTTCAAAACCATTTTTTCTATCTTCTTCTAATCCTGTTGAAATAGGTAATGCTAAAGGATCATAAAAAAGTTCATAAGATCTTAGTCCATAAGCAGTCGCATCATCATATGCTCTTGTAGCTATTTCTACCTTTTTTTCAGCTGATCTAGCCATTCCATCTTCATCAATAGTTCCAATTACAACAGCTGATCCGTATTGCTTAGCAAGATCAAGAACTTTATAAAATCTATCTGGTCCATCTTCATAATTAGTAGAATTTAATATACATTTTCCACCTGCATGTTTCAGCCCACTCTCCATTTTTTCATAATCTGTTGAATCAAGCATCAAAGGCAAATTAATATTATTAACCAACCTTTTAACTAGCGTAGACATATCCTCAATCCCATTTCTTCCGACAAAATCTACATTTACATCTAATACATGAGCATTTTCCTTAAGTTGTGATTTTGCAATTCCAACAAGCCCATCCCAGTCCTCATTATTTAAGAGTTCTCTTACTTTTTTAGATCCACTAGCATTTAATCTCTCACCAACTATCAAGAAAGAGTTATCTTGTTCATAAGGAATAGACTCGTATATTGAAGATGCTGCAGGAATTATAGATCTTTCTTTTGAAAGGGTAATCAATCTTTTCTCAGAAGATAAAAGCTCTTTAGATAGATCTGATAATTGCTTTATATGTTCTGGTCTAGTTCCACAACAACCCCCTATTAGTTGAACACCTAAATCATTAATAAAATGACTAAGTTGGAACTTAAGTTCCATTGGGGTTAAACGATAATGAGCCTTACCACCTACATTTTCAGGAAGTCCAGCGTTTGGTATACAACTTATATGAAATGGTGAATGCTCAGATAAATATTTAATATGATCTTTCATTTCTTCGGGGCCAGTCGCACAATTAAGCCCCAAAATGTCAATATCAAATGGTTCCAATATTGTTGTAATGGAAGAAATATCACTACCAATGAGCATCTGGCCAGTAGTTTCCATGGTTACCGAAACCATTAATGGAATTCTTTTTCCAGAACCAATAGCTTCATTTACGCTTTGCAGAGCTGCCTTGATTTGCAGGACATCTTGGCAAGTTTCAATAATAAAAAGATCTATTCCACCTTCAATAAGTGCTTTAGCTTGCTCAAAATAAGAATTTTTTAGCTCATCAAAACTGATATGACCAAGGGTTGGTAGCTTGGTTGTTGGTCCAATAGATCCAGCTACAAATCTTGGCTTTTCCTCTGATTGATATTTATTCGCAACATTCCTTGCTATTTGTGCTGCTTTTAAATTGATCTCATAAGCTTTATTACCAATTCCATATTCATCGAGAACAATTGAAGTAGCACCAAATGTATTTGTTTCGATTACATCACAACCTACCTTTAAAAATGATTCATGTACTTTTTCGACGCTATTTACTGATGTCAATACAAGGTTTTCATTACAACCTTCTAATGAGGCTCCGCCATAGTCCTTTGCATTAAGTTGTTGATCTTGCAGAGATGTGCCGGTTGCTCCATCAAAGACTAATATCGGTCTCTTATCAGAGTTAAGATAGTCTAAAAAATCAGTCATAAATTATATATTTAACTTATAAAAATGAAAATCATTAATTTAAATAAGTTATATATTCTTATTTTAATCTATTCTTACACGTTTAACCCAATTTTCATATTCAGGAACTAAACCTTCTGTAATTTTAGTCAACTTCGTTCTTAATGAATTCATTATTGGCATATCTTTACTCATTGATGTAGTTTCAATCATTTTTATAGGGGTAATTTTTGCCGCCGTTCCTGTAAGGAATACTTCATCAGATATAAACAATTCTGTTTTATCTACTGGTCTTTCTATAACTTTTAGACCATCTCTTTTTGCCAGTTCTATAACACTGGAGCGAGTTATACCTTCAAGAATATCTTGATCGACACCAGGTGTAATTAATTCACCATTACGAACTATAAAAATGTTCATACCGCTAGCTTCACTGATTTTCCCTTGACTATTTAGTAAGAGTGCTTCATCAAATCCACTTTTTACTGCTTCTGTTTTGGCTAAGGAGCTAGTAATATAAGCACCACTAATTTTACCTCTTAATGGAAGTGAGTTGTCTTGCTGACGAGTCCAACTACTAACGCGACAAGTAACGCCATCAGGTGATAGATAATCACCTAGTTCTATTCCATAAATAAAGAAATTAGTTTCTATATTATGTAGCCTTGGTGCAATACCTAAGTCGCTAGTATATACAAAGGGTCTGATGTAAACAGGTTGAGTCGGCTTGTTCTTAACAAGAAAGGTTTCAAGAGACTTTAATACAAAATCCTCATCTAATTCAGTCATCAAAAATTTTGCACTTTGACATAATCTTTTTGCGTGTTTTTCTGCTCTAAATAATAAAAATGATTTATTATTATTTGGATCAGGAATAGCCCGCATTCCTCCAAAAGCTGCCGTTCCATAATGAAGTGCGTGAGTAGCTATAGAAAGCTTCGCCTCATTAAATGGGATACATTGCCCTTCAAACCAAGCAAATGGAAGAAAATTATGCATTATTAGTTCCAGCTAAGATGAAAAAAATCAGCATTTCAGTTTTTACCGCTCTAATTACACATAATAAATGAATGCATAGAATTGCCACCCTTCCGGGGAATGAACCTCAAGAAGAAAATACATTTATAGAACAGCCATCAGCTCCAGTTATCTTCCTAACTAGCGCTACATCTGATATAACCTGTCTATCTACAGTATTAAAGCTCCCTGACAATAAAAAGTGGAAAAATAAAATAAGAGCATTACCAATATCTTATTTATCTTCAAATGCATCAATTGATCATTATATATCTAATACATGTAATAATACTGAAATTATTGTTGTTAGGTTTTTAGGGTCAAGATCATACTGGTCTTATGGTTTTGAACAATTGGGTTTATGGCAACTAGAGAAACCAAATAGACATCTAATAGTAGTCTCTGGAATTGTAAGTACAGCAAATGATGTTCAAGAAATTAGCAGCATAAATCAAGAGAAAATTGAATTAATTCAAACACTTTTAAATCAAGGAGGTATAAAAAACTATAATTATATGCTTCAAACCTTAGAGAAAATAATTAATGTCGAAGAAATTACTTTAAATTCAGATTTAATTGAATATCATGATGAGCTAATAAAATGGAAATGGAAAAATAATGATAATCCATCAATTGCCGTATTTCTCTATAAATCACTTTTACAATCTGGTAATACAGAGTTAGCTGATAAAATAGATAATATATCTAATAAATATAACTTAAATGCCAAAATAATATGGATTACAAGTTTTAAATCCAAAAATATAGAAAATCAAATTATAAGTTTACTAGAAAAAGAGAACATAAAGGCAATTATTACTACAACCTCATTTTCATCAGTTGAATATAAAGATGATGATGTCAACAATAACTTGTGGGATAGATTAGATATACCTGTATATCAACTTCTTATATCCAGCTCATCTATAACTGAGTGGAATGAATCTGCTGTAGGTCTTAACCCAATAGACTTATCAATTCAAGTTGTTTTACCAGAAGTTGATGGTCGAGTCTGTACAATTCCAGTTGCATTTAAAAACCTTACTTATATAGATAATGAATTATCTATTGCTGTATATAAAACAGAGCCATATGAAAAACATATTGAATGGTGCATAAAATATATAAAAAATCTAACTTATCTTCAAGATTCTCATAATTCAAATAAAAAAATAGCACTTGTGATAGCAAACTACCCTGTAAAAGACTCAAGAATTGCGAATGGAGTTGGATTAGATACCCCTGAAAGCCTATTAAATATTTTAAACTGGCTGAAAGACGATGGATATAATCTAGGAGATAAAAATATTCCTGATAATAGTAAAGAATTAATAAACCTGATAGTAAATCATAGGACCAATTCTGAAGAGACAATCTCAAATGAAGCACAATCATATCTAAATATTCAAGATTATTTAGTTTATTGGAATGAACTCGAATCTAGTATTAAAGAAAAGATATCAAATCGATGGGGAGAGCCAATTGATTCAATTCAATTGGAAAAGTCTGGATTTCCCATTAATGGAATAACCTTTGGAAATATAACAATTTTAATTCAGTCAAATAGAGGTTATGAGAGCGATAATTTATCTGATCTACACTCACCTGACTTACCTCCAACACATAAATATAATGCACAATATTTTTGGTTATTTAATACTTTTAAAGCGAATGCAATTGTACATTTGGGTAAACATGGAAGCTTGGAATGGTTACCAGGAAAAGGAGTTGGTTTAAGTAATAATTGTTTCCCTTTTATTCTTTGTCCTCCAATTCCAAATATATATCCATTTATTGTAAATGATCCTGGTGAAGGCTCTCAAGCAAAAAGAAGAACGCATGCTATTATTATAGATCATTTAACTCCCCCGTTATCTCATGCGGGTAGTTTTAAAGATCTACTAATAATAGAGAATCTAATTGATGAATATTATGAATCTAAACTAATTAATGATAATAGAAATGAATTATTAGAAAAAAAGATACTTGATTTTTTAATTAAAAATTCATGGCCAGGTATAGAATCAAATAAATTAAAAGCAGAAAAAGAAACTTTAATCCTACAAGAACTAATAGATAAAGCAGAGAGTTATTTATGTGAAATTAAGAATTCTCAGATAAGAACTGGTCTTCATGTTTTTGGAGTTAATCAAAGTATGGATAAATTTTTAGAGTTAGCACTCACAATTTCTAATGTCCCTACAGGAAGAATTCTCGGTCTTACACAATGTTTAGCAGAAGATCTAGGGTTTACTTTTAACCCTTGGAGTGACGAAGAGAGTAAGAACCTAGCTAAAACAGACATAGATTTATTTAAAGACTATACATCTATTAATGCAAGGAAAGTAGGTAAAGTAGTTGAATGGTTAAATGAAATCGGAAAATATATAATAGCTTTTCATTATTATAAAATACTTAATCAAAAAATCAAATCAAAAAAAGAGAAAAAACTTGACAGTAAAATCTTAAATTACCTAAATCATGAAAAGCCTAATATTTTTATTAATCATTTATTAAATAATATCTTCCCAAAACTATTAAATAGTTCAGTTAATGAAAAGTCTAATTTACTCAGAGCTTTAGAAGGTAAACGAATTTCTAGCGGTCCTTCTGGGGCACCCACTAGAGGGAAATTAGAGGTTTTACCTACAGGTAAAAATTTCTTTTCGGTTGATATTAGAGCAATACCAACTGAAACAGCTTGGGACTTAGGGAAAAGAAGTGCTGAACAAATATTGGAACTTTACCTGCAAGATAATGGAGAACATCTTTCACATCTAGCTATATCAATATGGGGTACATCAACGATGAGAAATGGTGGGGAAGATATTTGTCAGCTATTTGCTCTTATGGGTTTAAGGCCAATATGGGACGGGACGCTAAGAAGAGTAATCGACGTTGAGGTCATTCCCATCAGTATATTGAACAGGCCAAGAGTAGATGTAACAGTAAGAATTTCTGGTTTATTCAGGGATGCATTTCCACAGATAATTGAATTGATTCGACGAGGTCAAAACCTTATTGGGAATTTAGAAGAATCCTCGTCTTTTAATCCACTTGCTGAGTCATATAGAAATGGAAATAGAAAATCAAGAATATATGGATCTGCTCCTGGATCTTACGGAGCAGGATTACAAGAAATAATCAATAGTGGATCTTGGGAGAATCAATCAGAACTCGCTGATGCTTTTATCGAATGGAGTAAATGGAGGTATGAAGGCTCAAATAAAATCGTAAAAGACAAAAAAGGGTTAGAACGTAATTTATCAAACGTAAAAGTAGTACTTCATAGTCAGGACAATCGAGAACACGACATCCTCGATTCAGATGATTACTATCAATTTCAGGGTGGATTGATATCCGCGATAAAAAAAACAAGTGGAACAGATCCTCAAGCTTATTTTGGTGATAATTCAAGGTACCAACGACCAAGAGTTCATAAACTCTCGAAAGAAATTGATAAAGTCGTTCGCAGCAGATTATTAAATCCAAAATGGATAGATGGGATGAAAAAGCATGGATATAAAGGAGCTTTCGAGTTATCAGCTAGCCTTGACTATTTATTCTCTTTTGATGCAACTACAAACTTAGTTCCAAATTGGTGTTATCAATCTATTTTGAATAATTGGTTAAAGAATAATAATACGAAAAAATTTATTAGTGTAAACAATCCTTGGGCTTTAAGAGATATCGCTGAAAGATTACTAGAGGCATCTAATAGAAAACTTTGGACTAATGCAACTATTGAAGAAATATCATCTATAAAAAATATTTTATCTGATGTAGATAGTAAAATTGAAACCTATTATTCTAATAATAATTTATAAATTGCTCAACGCCTAAGAAGAGATAATCCGTGGCTATCGGTACCACATGTTGATAATAATGAATAAGAATTTGCACAATCGAATATTTTATCGCAGACAAATTCTGAAGGGATCCAATTATGAGCTCTTTCATAGTTATACCATGTTTCAACAGCATCAAATTTTAGATTAGAAGCTTCATTAATCAAAAGATCAAATGGAAGCTTATATCTAGCAGGATGAGCTAATACAGCAATTCCTTTAGCTTTATGAATCGAATCAACTACAGTCGAAGCTAATAATTCATTACCAATAGCAGACTTATGATCAACATAAGGTAATAGGTATTTTGATTTGTAATCAAAACCAAGGCCTAAAACATGAACTAAACACCCTTTCAATAGACAAGTAATTTCAATTCCAGACCAAAGTTTAGGAAATTTTAGTCTGGAATTGTTTGTAGATTCATTGAATTCACTTAATTCGATATAAGCATCAACTGAATGATGATCTGTAATTGCATAATGTTCAATATTTAGTTCAATCGCTTGATAATAAATTTCTTTAGCAGTCAAACTTCCATCACTATATGTTGAGTGAATGTGAAAGTTAATAGAATTCGGGCAACTTGTCTTGGTAATTGATTTAATTATTTTAAGTAGTTGGGCAGAATTAATATCAGACATATTAATTAAGTCAATTGTTTTCTGTTCCTCCTCCATTTAGCATAAAACTGAATACTTGCAGCCATGAAGAGAATCAAACCAAATATCAACCAACTTGCTGCACTAGTTGGAAACTGACTTTTAAATACAACGAGCATTACAACAACTACTAATAACAGCGTGGGCAACTCATTTAGAGCACGAAGTTGTTGGCCACTATAATTATATTGATTATTGCATAATTCGTTCATAATCTTATAGCAATAAAAATGATAAATAAGTAAAAAAGCTACAAACAATAATTTAATCTGCATCCATGCTTGACTAAGATAAATAGGTTCCATATATAATAATCCAGACGCCATAATCACAGCCAATATCATCCCGGGAGTGGTTATAATATTAGCTAATCTTTTCTCCATTAATGTATATTGCTTATTAAATACATCTCTAATTTCTTCCTTCTCATTCTGCACTTCTACATGATATATAAATAATCGTACCAAGTAAAATAAACCTGCGAACCAAACAACTACACCGATAATATGAAAAGATTTAAACCATAAATATGTCTCAGGTGAAAAAATCATATTCTATTAAATGTTTCGTACTTTTATATCACTCTATACATTACTATAATATAGATTGGGTGTCCTAGTATCGTTAATAATTTATCAGTAGATTAATTATTCTCATTTGGGTGAAAATAATTACGGATAACTGCAGCAGTAGATGTTCCTAAGCCTGGTGTTGACGAAAGTTCGGAAAGAGATGCCATTTGTATAGCCTCTATTGATCTAAAATGCTCCAATAATAATTTAATTCTTTGTGGTCCCAATCCAGGAATCTCATTTAATTGAGAGCGTTTCATACGTTGACTTCTTTTTTGTCTGTGGAAGGTAATTGCAAACCTATGAGCTTCATCTCTAAGTCTTCTTAGTAAAAGCATTCCTGGTTGATTGGGGTCAGTGTCTAATGATTGTTTAACATTTGGAATAAATATCTCCTCCTTCTTCTTGGCTAAAGATATAAGATTTATATTTTGATCAAGATTCAACTCCTCTAAAGCCTTTAATACAGAGCTTAATTGCCCTTTACCTCCATCTATCACTACTAAATCAGGCCAGTCATTCAAATTGTCATTGTCTAATACACTAGATGCATTACTTGATAGTTGATTCATATCGCCACCATCTTCTTTATAACGAGCCCATCTTCTAAATCTTCTAGTAATAACTTCAGCCATTGATTCGAAATCGTCACTATGTCCTAGTTTTATATTTGTACTTTTAATTTTATATTTTCTATAATGTTGTCTAGCTGCGATACCATCAATAAATACAACCTGAGAAGCTACAGCATCACTACCTTGAATATGACTAATATCGTAACATTCAATTCTTCTTGGAATTTTTATTAACTCAAGAATATTGGATAAATCGTCTAGCTCAAATAGATTTTTATCATGAGATTGTTTTATTCTTTGTAACTCCATATATGCATTCTTTTCTACTAATTTTATAATTTCAGCTTTCTTAGATCTTTTGGGGATTTTAATATTAACTTTTTGTTTTTTTAATTCACTTAGCCAATCTGAGATTATCTCTGTATTTTGTAATTGATGTTGAACTAATATTTCTGAAGGAATCTCTACTGGATCTACATTTGAGTAATGATTTTCTACAACTTTTTGCAGTATTTGAGATTTACTTAGTTTACTATTTTCAGAAAAATACCCAAGCCTTCCTATTAATTTTCCAGATCGCATTTGAAAAATTTGAATAGAACTTACATTTTCTTCTGATGCCAATGCGATAGTATCTCTGCATACAGTTGAATCAGGAATAATCATCTTTTGAGATTCATACAATCTATCTATCCCCTTTAGCTGATCTCTGACAGATCCAGCTTCTTCAAATTTCAATGACTCTGAAAAAGAGTGCATCTGTTTTTCCAATAATAGTCTCAATTCTTCTGTTCTTCCTTGAAATATCATTTCAACTCGTTTTAGTGTATTTTTATAATCTTCTGAACTTATTTCTTCTTGACAAACACCTGGACATCTCCCAATTGAAAAATTAAGACATGTTCTGTCTTTGTAAAGTGGTAATCTTCTTTGTCTTAGAGGAAACAATTTTTTTATACTAAATAGGGTCTGTCTAAGTAAGTGAACATCAACATATGGACCATAGTACTTATCTTTTATCTGTCGTTCACGTCTTTTCCTAGTTAAAAAGATTCTTGGATATTTATCACCCCAAGTTATACAAATATAGGGATATTTCTTATCATCTTTTAATAAAACATTAAAATAAGGTTGATTAGATTTTATTAAATTTGATTCTAAAGTTAAAGCTTCGCTTTCTGTATCAGTAACGATTAACTCGATATCTACAACTTGCCTAACCATTAAAGAAATTCTTGGACTCAATTCATCAGTTGATCGAAAATAACTTCTAACTCTATTTCTTAATTTTTTTGACTTACCAACATATAATAGTCTGTCTTCACAATCTTTCATTAAATAACAACCAGGATCATTTGGTATATCCTTCAAAAAATTAGATAGTCTTAATTTGTCCTTAATTAACGGCGTTAATTCCACCGATCTTGTCTCGTTAAATTAGCCGCCATAGTTCCAACCTGTACTCGCTAAATTTAAGGCAGTTCCATCTTTATTCAATACTGCACTCTTTACTTCCGCGACAAAGACTGTGTGGTCGCCGTGTTCTACACCTGAAATAACTTCACATTCAACGCCACCTATTACATCTTCAATTAAAGGCATACCAAACTCTCCATAAGTAAATTTACAAGCTTCAAATCGTCCACCTAATCCTTTTTGTGGCTTGAAGAACACAGCTGCTAAATCTTTTTGATCTTCTCTCAAAACATTTAGAGAAAACATCTTCGTTCTTTGAATAATTCCATGACTAGATCCATCAGCGCGAACAGCCATTACAACTAAAGGAGGCGTAAATGAACCTTGGGTTACCCAGCTAGCAGTAAAACCATTTATTTCATCTCCTTCTCTTACCGCACATATAAATAATCCATGAGGGATTTTGCGCAAAAGAACTTTTTTGGCATCCTGATTAAGAGTCATGCGCTTTGATACGTTTATAGATATGAGATTCTATGAAAGAAATGGACTTTTTTAAAGTTAAAAAACCATGAAGGCGCTTTATCCCGGCAGTTTTGACCCGTTAACCTTTGGGCACCTTGATCTAATTCAAAGAGGAAGTGATTTATTTGGAGAAGTTCTCATTGCAGTTTTGGAAAATCCTTCAAAAAAGGCAACATTCTCCTGCGAGAGGAGAATAGAGCAGATTAATCATGCTACCAAAGATATACCTGGCTGTAGAACAATAGCTTTTAAAGGACTAACTGTGGATTGTGCTAGTAAACACAATGCTGACCTTATTTTAAGAGGCTTAAGAGCCATGAGTGATTTTGAATATGAATTACAGGTTGCTCATACAAATAGGTCATTAAATAATCAATACGAAACAATTTTTCTCGCGACAGAAACACATCATAGTTTTTTAAGTAGTTCTGTAGTCAAAGAAGTCGCAAGATTTGGTGGTGAAATTCGCCACATGGTTCCTGAGTTTATAGCCAAAGATCTCATGGAACTAAATACTAATTAACTACAATTGTTAGTATTATTTACTATAGATAATATTTTCATTATATGTTTTGTCGAATCATCCATATTGTTAACTATAATACTAAAGATTTTTCCCTCGCCTAATATAATACCAGAAACGGATCTAACGTTATTAAGTCTTCCAGATTTAGCCAGAATTCTACCCTTAAGGCTTACAGGAGCACTTACATTAGCTAATGACCCCCTAACACCTAAAATTGAAAAAGACGAGAAATAATAGTCAGAAAATCTATTAAGCTTCATTCTTCTCAAAAACTGAGATAAACCATAGGTGGTTACTCTATTCTTTCTTGATAAACCACTGGCATCTGCAAAAATAAAATTATTTGAATTAAAGTTTTGATCTTTTAACCAATTACTGTATTTTATATTAGGAAAATCGTGAGACCAGTTATTTAATGCATGCCTGAAAATAACCTCAGCAGTAAAATTGTGGCTCTCAGAGTTAACAAGATTTAGTAAAATAAATAAAGGAGCAGAATTGATAACTTTTATGGTTGAAATATAATCAATAGGATAATCATTACTTACGACTTCTACAAAAAATGTTTTAGATAAATTCTTTTTTCTTAGAGCAGTCTCTAATTCATAAATAAAATTATCAAATGGATTAATTAGAGAGTTAATACTTGAATTACTAGCTATTGAATATTTAGTAATAGGTGCTCCATATTCTTCTTTTCTATCGGAAAGTGACCAGCTAGAAGGCCACCAATTTTTAGTATTGGTACTTTTAATAATTATTGGATATTTTAAATTAGGATTATAATGAGTATTATTAAGATCGATAATCAACTCTTCTAAATGACTTCTTTCAAAATCTGGATCACCAGATGCCTCAATAAAAAAGCTACCATCATTTATCTCTTTTAAAGATGTATTAAGAGTATACTGAGGTCCTAAGATATCTAAAGAGAAAGCACTTGAAAGAATCTTCTGATTAGAAGCAGGTATCCTAGGTATTTTGCCATTAATATCTACAATAAAATCGCCAGCGTCGTCCAAAATACTAATACTGATTTTAGAATTAAAGTTATAAGTATAATCCAGCAATCTGTTTTGCAAAGGCTCACATATATTTATCTTTTCAGGGCTTACAGAATTAATATATACCCTTTGTCTTATGTATGAAAGTATTGAAATTATATTGCCATTAATTATATTTGCTGATAAAAAAATTAAACTACCATATAAACAAAACTTTTTAATCATAAAGTTATAAGCTAAGGATTATAGTTTCATCGTCAGGACGCCTATCGAATGATTTAACAAAAGAATAACCATTAGGGTTCAATTTAAAAAGCTCCCAATTATTAGGAAATCTCATTAATAATGCACCCATAGATAATGGTTGAAGAAAATAAAGAACTTTCCATTTTTCAGCAAATCTTTTTCTCATTTCCCTACCGACACTTCCGATTCCTACAATGGGATCTTCCAATTTACCATTTATCATAATAACGGTTGAATTTGTATGGGAACAAACCTGCTCAAACATCTCAATATCATATGGTTGAGGGGAACATACAATTAATACTGAATTCAAAAACTCTGTAGAGTTAATAAACTCCTTAAATGTAAAGATCTTATTAGCCAAATCAGGGTTATCCCTTTTAGCAAGGGCCGCTCCACCAGCATCGGCCCATAATAAAATATTATCGAATTTAAATTCAGTTAGTTTATTGGATAAACGAAAAATTATTGGATTGATTCTTAATCCTTCAAATTTTAGATTAATAGAAAGAAAAGATTGTTCAGAATTACTTAAAAAATAACTTTGAATTGATTCATATATATTTGATTCTGCTTCTCTAAGATCTGAGGGTAGTTTATTGTTCATTTGATAATCATTCCTTTTCAATTTCTAAGGATTGTAATGATTCGTATATTATATTTGAAACTGACTTAATATCATCATTTGAAATCCATGGACCAATAGTTATTCTTAATCCAGATTCTTGAAGTGATTTATCAACATTAATTGCTACCAATATGGGATTTGGTCCTTGATTAGATGAAGAGCAAGCACTACCACTACTTATATAAACGCCTTGTTGTGATAATAATCGAACCATTTCTCTACCTTTAATAGGTATCATTGATTTTGTATGACAGAGAAATGAAATATTATTCGGTAGTCGTTCTTTATGAGGTCCAATAAAAGTAAGTTGTTTATTCTTAACTAGATCTTTTTTTAACAGTGAAGTCATTTTGGAAACATTATTCTCAGGGAATAATGTTTGATTGCCATTAACCTCTATGTATTCATTTAACAGGTCAATTGCTGTGGCAAACCCTGCAATAAGGGGAACCGGTTCAGTACCAGATCTTATAGAGCCACTCTTAAATCCATATGAAAGATCATTCATTAATAAATCTCTAACACCCTGTCGCAAAATTAATAAGCCAATACCTTTAGGGCCTTGAAGTTTATGCGCAGAAGCACTAAGCATATCAACATTTAAATTACTCCAATCAATAAGACCGCTTGGGAGAACCTGTGTAGCATCAGTATGAAAAAGTATATTTCGTTTTTTACATTCCATACCTATGAGATTTATGGGCTGAATTGACCCAATTTCACTTTGGCCCCAGATTATCGAAACCAATTTTGTTGGAGGAGATAACATCTCCTCCAACAAATCTAAATCAATAATTCCATAACGATCTACAGGCCAGTATTTAATATCCCAGCCTTCATTATATAATTGGTTGGCTATTAAGTTAATCGAAGGGTGTTCAACGCTACTTATAACAAGTCTTCCTCTATTAAGATTATTAGATACAACTTTAAGAGAAAGGTAATTTGACTCAGTTGCACCAGATGTAAAAAAAATATCTTCGGATGAAGCTTTAAATTTAGTAGCAATTGATAATCTAGATCTTTCCAAAATCTCACTCGCATTAACACCAACTTTATGGATACTTGATGGATTCCCCCAGCATTGCAATTGAATATCCTTTAGTTTATTAATAACATCTATATGTGGCGGAGTAGTCGCTGATGCATCAAGATAAATATTATTCATATTGAAGAACAATTAAATATCAATCTCTCCACTAAATACTTTTAATGCAGGCCCCTGCATTAAGACTGGACCGGCTTGATTGGGCCATTCAATTTGTAATTTACCACCAGGTAAATAAACGTTAGCGTTGTTAAAAGTTTTACCTAGCTTAGATGTTACGACAAGACACGCGCATGCTCCTGTACCACAAGCCAATGTTGGCCCGCATCCCCTTTCCCATACTTTAACTTTAATATTTGATTTATCAATTAATTCAACAAAGTGAACATTCGTATCGTTGGGAAATGTATTGTGTTTTTCAAGATATTGTCCCCATTCTTCAAAAGGTATCTCATCAATTTTATTAACAAATACAATCATATGAGGATTCCCCATGCTAGCTGCATAAACATTTAATTTTTGATCATTTATAGTAATCTTTCCATTAGGAACTGTTAAATTATTCATTAACAATTTTGTAGGTATATCTTCAGGAGAAAGGATAGGTTCTCCCATATTAACTTTAATATCTTTATTAATATCAATAGAGGTAAGAATACGACCAGCTTTAGTTTCAATTTGAATCTCAGACATCTCATTAATTTCATTATTATCGTTTAAAAAAGCAATCAAACATCTTATTCCATTGCCACACATTTCAGGCTCAGAACCATCAGAATTAAATATCCGCATTCTCACAAAACATTCATCTTTGGATTCTAATATAAGAATAATGCCATCAGCTCCAATGCCAAAATTTCTATTACATAAACGTTCAATAAAGTTTTTCTTATTTTCAGTAAAGAAATTATCTAAGTTATTCCCACGTGCATCAAAGATAATAAAATCATTACCAAGTCCTTGATATTTTGAGAATTTATTTTTCATGATTTAATGTTTCTTTTACTATGTTCTTAGTAAATTAGGCTTTGTTGGTAGTAATTTCAAAACTAATTGCATATTGGGCATCAATTTATGAGAACATTATCTGATTGGTAAATCAACTACTGAAGGAGATCTTCCTTGAATAATACTACTTCAGAGATTATTGACCAGCGTTACGATCCACGTAATGTAGAAGGTTATTGGCAAAAAGAGTGGGCTAATCAAGGGCTTTATAAAACTAAAACGGATGTAAACAAAGACAATACCTTTTACGCTTTGTCGATGTTTCCATACCCTTCAGGTTCTTTACATATGGGGCATGTGAGGAATTATGTCATTACAGATGTACTGGCTAGATATAAAAGGATGCAAGGTTATAACGTTCTTCATCCAATGGGATGGGATGCATTCGGCCTACCGGCTGAAAATGCAGCAATAGAAAGAGAAACAAGTCCATCTACCTGGACAGATAAAAATATTTCACAAATGAAAGCTCAATTAGATCGACTTGGATTATCAATAGATTGGTCTAAAGAAGTTACTACTTGCAAAGAAGATTATTATAAATGGACTCAATATATATTTAATCAATTACATAAAAATAATCTTGCCTATCAAAAAAAAGCGACGGTAAATTGGGATCCAATTGATCAAACCGTGCTTGCTAATGAACAAGTAGATGCTGATGGTAAATCTTGGAGATCTGGAGCAAAAGTTGAGAAAAAAGAATTAAATCAATGGTTTTTAAGAATTACAAGTTTTGCCGAAGATTTAAATAAAGATTTAGTCAAGCTAAATGACTGGCCAGAAAGAGTCAGGGTTATGCAAAAAAATTGGATTGGTAAATCAATCGGCGCGGAAATAACATTTGATATAAAAAATCATGATCAAAAAATAACAGCTTTTACGACAAGAATCGATACACTCTATGGAGTAAGTTATCTTGTCTTAGCCTCAAATCATCCAATAATTGATCAATTAATAAGTGATAAAGATATTGATCAATTAAGAGAATTCAGAAAAAATCAAGAAAAGTTAAGCGATCTAGAACGAAATTCAGATAGTAGAAAAAAACTTGGAATGTATTTAGGAAAAAATGCAGTCAATCCAGCAAATAATAAAGAGATCCCTATTTGGATTGGCGATTATGTGATTATGGAATATGGAACTGGGGCTGTTATGGGTGTTCCAGCGCATGATAGTAGAGATTATCAGTTTGCTAAATCTTATGATTTACCAATTAATTATGTAATAAAACCCAACAACGATGAAGATGATAATTATTTAAATGCCGAGTATGTAGATAAGGGAATAATGATAAATTCTGATATATTCAATGGGATTGAATCTGATATTGCAAAAGCTAAAATACTTGAATTAGGATCCAATTCCAATTGGGCAAAATCCAAAATTACTTATAAATTAAGGGATTGGCTTATATCTAGACAAAGATACTGGGGTTGCCCAATTCCGATTATTAATTGTAAGAAGTGTGGTCAAGTAAGAGTCCCAGACAAGGATCTCCCTGTTTCTCTACCTGTTGATATTAAATTAACTGGTAAAGGCAAGTCACCTTTAACTACAAAAACAGAATGGATAAATACTTGTTGTCCTAAATGTGGACTTGAAGCAAAAAGAGAAACTGATACAATGGACACATTTATGTGTTCATCATGGTATTTTCTTAGATATATAAACCCTGAGAATGAGAATGATCCATTTATAAAAAGCGAAATAGATAAATGGCTACCAGTTAAACAATATGTTGGTGGTATTGAACACGCAATCCTTCATTTACTTTATTCAAGATTTTTAACCAAAGCTCTAAAAAGCTGTGGATTATTAAATATTGATGAACCCTTTAAGAAACTATTAACTCAGGGGATGGTCCAAGCTATTACTTTTAAAAATCCAAAAAATAATAAATATTTTTCAAAAGATCAAATCAAAGATATTAATGATCCTAAAGATCCAATTAGCGGAGAAAATATTGAAATTATCTATGAAAAGATGTCAAAGTCTAAATATAATGGTGTGGACCCATCATTGGTCATTGATAAATACGGTGCTGACACAGCCAGAATGTTTATTCTTTTTAAGGCTCCTCCTGAAAAAGATTTAGAATGGGATGACTCAGATGTAGAGGGACAATATCGATTTATACAGAGACTCTGGAAATTTGTTATTAATACTTTAGAACTAACAAAGAGTAATTCAAGATCAAAGATAGAAAAAGAAAAATCTAAAGATGATGAGGCTTTACGTTTAATTAATATTGCTATTAGAGAAATTACTGATGATCTGGACAATCTTCAATTTAATACAGCAATATCTGAACTTATGAAAGCTGTGAATGGCCTAAGTTCAATAGTTAATTACTGTAGTAATGAAACTCTAAATAATGTTATTTCAATTTTAATTAAAATAACTTCTCCATTTTCACCTCATATTGCAGAGGAACTTTGGAAGACAATGGGATATGCTCAAAGTATTCATCTTCAGTCATGGCCAAAATTCGATGCAGGTGCAATTGAACAAGATACTTTTAAACTTATGATTCAAATTAATGGAAAAGTTAGAGGATCAATCGATGCAAGTAAAAACCTATCTAAAGACGAATTAGTGGATATAGCTATTAAAAGTGAGGCCGCTCAAAAATGGATAAATGGAAATGATCCAAAGCGAATAATTGTTGTTCCGAATAAACTAGTGAATATAGTTATTTAGAAATCAATTTTTTGAAATTATTAATTGATCTGGATTTGATTGATTACCATTAATTAAATAATGATCAGAATTTTCCGAAAGTTTCCTCAGAATTAAATAAATCGACTCAGTTGAGTCAGTTGACAATTCATCATTAATTTGACTTACAGTTCTTTCCTCTCCATCTTCCAAAAGCTCCTCAATTTTTTTTTGTAGATTAATTATGCTTGTTGCGGCTTTCTTTCCAGCTTCAACACCTGGTTGATTGTAAGCATTAACATTAATCAATTCTGCATATAAACTTACTGCTCGCTCAAATAAAGCAATTAAAGCCCCAAGACTTGATTCATCAAATGATTTAAATGTGATTGTCAAATTCTGTCTACCGCCTTCAGTCAATGCTGATCGAGTTCCTTGAAGAAAACCTGACAAATAGTCTCCTGGTTGTTTATTTTTAACTTCTACTATCTCAGATGGATCTTGAAGAATCTCAATAAAATTAACAAAGAAATTATCAATACCATCTCTTAATTGCTGCACATATGCATGCTGATCTGTAGAACCTTTATTTCCATAAACTGCGATACCTTGATTAACTTGATTTCCATCTCTATCTAACTTCTTGCCTAAAGATTCCATTACTAATTGTTGAAGATATCTACTGAAAACTTCTAACCTGTCTCTATATGGAAGTACAACCATATCTCTTAACCCCTTTCCATTTCCGGATTTGAACCAAGCTAAGGATAAAAGTCCGGCTGGATTATTTTTAATGTCTTTTTCTCTTGTTAGTGCATCCATTCGAGATGCACCATCTAAAAACTTGTTTATATCAGCGCCAATTAGGACGGCAGGCAATAATCCAACGGCACCAGTAATACTTGTCCTTCCACCAACCCAATCAGGTAAATCAAAAACATTTAACCAATTTTCATTTACTGCTAAATCATCTAACTTGCTACCTTTAGATGTAATTGCTATTGCTCGAGATGACCAAATCTGGTTGTTATCTTGGACAAACTTCATTGCTTGCTCCATTCCTATCAAGGGTTCAGGAGTGCCACCTGATTTACTAACAACTACAAACAAAGTTGATTCAATATTAGGAAGAATGGAACTTAATTTATGCGAAATCCCCTCGGGGTCAACATTGTCTAGAAAATGAAGATTCAATCCGATTGAGTCTCTCTTAAATGACTCTTTGATAAGTAAGGGACCCAAACCACTACCACCTATTCCTATCCAAAAAACATCGGTATATTTTTTTCCATCGCTGTTAGTTATTTCACCATTTAATATTGATGCACCAAACTTAGATATATCTTCAATTTCTTTGGTGATAGAGTCTGAAATTTGTTGAGTTGGAGCAATCTTGGGATTTCGAAGCCAGTAATGACCAACTTGTCTATTTTCGTCGATGTTGGCAATCGATCCATTCTCAAGACTTTCTAAAGAATCAAAAGCTTGGGAATAAATGTCCTTAAATTTTTCGAAATCGCTCATCTCCACATCCATTCTGCTTATATCTAGCCAAAAACCTAATAAATCATCGCAAAATAAAAGATCGCAGTACCTTAACCATTTATCGTTGTTATTCAACTGGAAGATGTCAGCTATTGTCATTATTGA
>QCFJ01000006.1 GCA_003280265.1 Prochlorococcus sp. AG-363-G03
TTTCTTACGATCTTTTATTTGTTGCAAATAGATCTCAGCAAGTGTTAATGTTTGATCGTTTTTTATACTATTTTGAAATGATTCTTCAAGGATATTACTTTCACCCAAATCATAAACACTAGTATCCATATTTAGAATTGATTCTAATAATGTAGAACCACTTCTTGGCATTCCTACAATGAAAATAATCTCCGTAGAACTTTTATATCTTTTTTTTATAATCTCTTTCTTATCGGATTCAATAAGCAGTTTTTTAGATTTATCGATCAAAGTATGAGCGTTAGATGAATTAATATCCAGCTTAAGCTTGTTTGCTAATTTTAGATATTTTGCACTCTCTCTATAATTTCTTTCTTTATGATGAAAGTTTGCTCTTGCAAATAAAATATATATTTGATCATTTTTTGATTTATTTTTTAATATTCTTTTAGAAAAAAGTTGATTTTTAAAGGTTATATTAAAATCCGAATAATTAAGTAAAGAAAGATCATAATATCCTTTAGCTAGATCTGGATTTAGTTCAATACCTCTGCGAGTAGATATTTCTGCTTCTCGTAAATTTCCAATACTTTTCAATACAATTCCTAGGTTAAAATAAGCATCAGAATAATTAGGATTGAGTTCAATTGCTTTACGAGTAAATATTTCTGCTTCTTTTAATTGTTTTAGATCAATTAATATTTTACAAAGGTTATTGTGAGCCTTTGCTGAATAAGGATTAAGTTTAATTGCTTTACGAGTGAAGAATTCTGCTTCTTTTAACTTATTAAGACTATTAAATATGCTTCCAAGATTTAAATAAGCATCGGAGTAATTAGGATTCAGTTTGATTGCTTTGCGTGCAGACATCTCAGCCTCTTGTAATTCACCTAGATCTCTTAAAATATTGCTTAGGTTGGAGTGAGCCTCAGCAAAACTAGGATTAATTTTAATTGCTTTACGAGTTAATAATTCTGCTTTTTGTAAATCGCCTTGGTCATGTAGAATAGCTCCAAAGTTTAAGAAAATTCTCTGATCTTTCAAGCCTTGATTTATGAAATATTGATAATATTTTGATGCTTCTTGAATATTTCCTTGCAAGTGAAGTCTAAATGCTTCTCTGACCTCTTGCTCCTCATAATGATTATTACTAACATTAGTAGAAATTGAAATATTCTCTTTAATTATTTCTAAACTAAATGGTACTGTAAAAGTTTTGACTTCAAAATTTTTTTTGTTAGCATGATTTATACGATCTGTTCCTTTCATTTATGTTGTTTTGTTGCTTGATTTAAGTCATTTTACTATTAGTTTTATTTTTTTGATTTGCTTTTGAAACTATTGTTGAATTGATAGATACAGACCATTGCTATACTTTTTCGCCTTAAATTAATGACGCAGATTTATGAACCCTTATCAAGTTTAGGACTATATCAATATCCCCCACAGGAGTTAGTTGGTCTTTGGATATATAAGGGTATTAATATTTTTTCTTGTGGCTATTCCCTTTGAGGCTTAATTATCTGCAAGCCAGTAGCTAAAAATTTTTTCCATAGAGTTCTAATCCAAAGTTCTTCACATCCTCTTACGACTCTTTAATAGAGATATACCGTAAAGTTCAATCCTAGCTTTGTCGCCAATGACTTTAGGATTCTGTTCCCAGCTCGACGAGTCATACCTAAACCTCAATATCTATACTCCACTAGCTTCCTTCAGCCATCCATCATGCTTCATCCTTAGACTCCTTATTAGTG
The DNA here is from genome assembly GCA_003280265.1 of Prochlorococcus sp. AG-363-G03. Lineage (GTDB taxonomy): Bacteria > Cyanobacteriota > Cyanobacteriia > PCC-6307 > Cyanobiaceae > Prochlorococcus_B. The sequence goes on from QCFJ01000006.1 coordinate 1,734, forward strand.
CAATTGTACTAATATTAGTGTTTTTGTGTCCAGATTTCTTTGCATTTGATGTCCAAAACGCTCAACAACTATGCGATGCGTTAAAAGATTACTTATCGAATTAAGCTATATCTTAATTGTCCATAGCTTTGCGTAACTAATGAGGCCACAGTTATGCATGTAAAAGTTGTCGTATAGCAAGAAGAGGAAACTGACGCAAAAACAACTCCCTCAACTCTCATTGGCGTCCTGCTCACTGGCAACCAACGTGCGAACATATTGGCTCAACAATCAATAAATCGTGGCCAAGGATTACATAGATAAAACTGCTATCCGGATTTATTTCTTGTATGTTGTGCGATCTGTTTGTGCTGATTGATCTACGTTAGACTTCACCTACTCAAAGAAAGTATGTGAGTAACTAGAAGCTGATTTAGTCAAACCTTACTCAAACTCAGTATTTCTCCCAAGATCAATGTCAAATAAAGAAATCAACTATTGGCTAATGAAAAGTGAGCCAGATGCTTACAGCATTAAAGATTTGCAAAAGGAAGGAGAAACCCTCTGGGATGGAATACGAAATTATCAAGCTAGAAACTTTATGAGGTCAATGGAAATTGGTGATCAAGCTTTTTTTTATCATTCAAATACTAAACCTCCTGGAATAGTTGGTTTGATGGAAATCATTGAAACCAATTTAATCGACCCATTTCAGTTTGATGAAAGTTCAAAATACTTTGACAAAAAATCAAAGAGAGAAAACCCTCGTTGGGATTGTGTCAAGACAAAATATATTTGTGAATTTAAAAATATGATTACTTTAAAGGAGCTATCAGAAGAATATACGTCTGAAGAACTAACTTTAGTCCGCAAAGGTAATAGGCTATCAATCATGCCCATAGAAAAAGATATCGCTTTAGAACTTCTCAAAAAACTCCGGAAAAACTAATTCAAAAAGAATGAGACCCAAACATATTTCCAATATAAAGACGAGTTATCAATCTAGAACTGATACCATTTTGGATTAAGAATCCTGCAAGCGCTGCTTGTAAAAGCCTGTATTGATCCCAATTTGGATGTTTCTCAATATAAACTTTCATCGCTTGTTGAATCTGCTTGGGTATTTTTGTTTGAAAACTAATTGTATCCTCCGATTCCAAACTCTCAGAACTCTGGGTCAAGCTGGTTTCTTGTATAAAATCAATATCTTTCATTTAAGAGGCTTTTGATAATATTAAATCCACAATCAAACTACTATCAAAATCAAATACGACTAAACGCTTTCTCGAGCCGTCTCATCCTCAGATCAAGCACTCAACTACTTTCCGAAAGGAACTATAAGTATTAATTATACCAAGCATTAGTATTATTTAACAACCAAATCGAAGGAATCAAACTCAGTCTTTTTCCACAGCAATTAGTTGGAGCCAAATTAATGGGATCAATCCTGTGGAAAAAATGTGAGTTAAATCCAGTTGGATTTGGGGAAAAATTGAAAAACTTTTAGTTAAGTTCTCTCACAAATAGTCTGAATCCCACATTATTCTCATTGCATTAGTAACGTGATTAGTCACATTTCTAGGCCAATAGACTTCTGCTCCTCGATTTAATAGACCACTAGCACTCAAGATCAATCTAAGGTTCCATCCATTTTGATCACCTTTTAAAATTGCCAACCAAGGGCTACGCTCTAATTCCAAAGTGATATTCTCGTCGCCCATTAATTGTTCTCTCACTGATTTGTATTGATCAGACAAATCTATTACTAGCTTAACTAGATTTTCCCACTCAAATTTATTCAACTCTATAGCCCAATTTTCTCCTCCTATAAGCGTAGAAAAGTTATCTCTCGATGAGTCTCTAATTATTCTCCAACCGGGACCTTCTTTTTTAATCACCTAACCAGGTAATAGATCAGGCTGATCTTGTTCATCACTTAATTCAATTATGGCTCTTTGTACTGGCTTAACCGTTGATTCTTCTAAAAGGCCATCAAAATCATCAAATCTTCTTTGCTTTGCTCTAAAAGCAATCCGAACAGTAGTGAGGTAGCGATTAGTGGATTGCCTTATGAGACTCTCCCCTCTTTTTGCTAAATCCTTTGAATTAACACCTGAACCTGACTTAATCACACTTAAAACTTTAATTTTGATTTATTCTAGGAGAGAATCGCTCATTTCTATATTTTTCGCCAAATAATAACCCTAGTGTTAGTTTTTCTAGACTCACTTGCTATTTATAAATTTTTCTGCTCCTATTAAAAATTCACTGAGTAAAGATGGAAAAAAATAAAATCGATCAATTCGAAAACATCCTTCCAACTGAAATCAATACAAATAATTTTGGAACATTAGCTATCGATTTAGGGAGTTCAACAACGGTAGTCGTTTTTCAAAAAGAAAATGGAGAACCTCCTGAACTGTTAGATTTACCCCCCATTAGTCGAGCTCCAGGAGAAATACCGAGCTTAATTTGGAAATCATCAGAAAAAGAAGATTCCTATTTAATTGGTCAAGAAGTTATCGATTCAAATTTAATTAATGAAAAAGAAAATAACTTAAGTCAAGATTTTAAAAGATGGATAGGATCTCAAGAAATTGAGGATATATATGATTCAAAAATCTCCCCAGAGAGAGCAGGAGAGGTTTTAATTCACAATATTTGGAAAAAAGTCACGGAGAAGGTAAACATCAAAAGACTAGTATTAACTGCTCCAGTAGATACATATCGAGAATATAGAACTTGGTTAGTCAATGTATGTAATTCCTTAGAAGTAAAAGAAATCGCCTTAGTTGATGAACCTACTGCTGCCGCAATGGGAGCTGGACTTAAACCGGGATCCACATTACTTGTTTTAGATTTTGGAGGGAGCACAATTGATATGTCAATTGTTACTTTAGAGGGTGGAGAGGGACAAGCTTCACCAATTGCTCAACTTGTCAGATTTGATGGAAATAATTTGGAGGGAAAAAGCACGCAAATTCTTCGAACCGCAAAAGTTCTTGGAAAATCAGGGCTTCGGTTAGGTGGCAAAGATATAGATAGATGGATATCTAATCATTTGTTACCAGAAGAGAAAGCAACTAACTCAATCTTGAGAAAGGCAGAGGAGCTGAAATGTGAATTAAGTAATATCAATATAAAAGAGACAATTCATATCACTAAACAAGTAAAAAATAATGAGAATGAGGAAAAGATGTTAAGACTTTCTAAAAAAGGACTTGAAGAATTACTTATAGAAAAAGGGCTCTTAAAAAGTATTGAAAAGCTTTTCAATCAAACAATTAATATCGCAAAACGAAATTCATTTGAATTAAAAGATCTTGATAGTATTGTCTTAGTCGGAGGAGGATCTCGAATACCTTTAATTAAAAACTATTTAAGTAATATCTGTAATTCGATCCCTTTTTTAACTCCTCCACCTATTGAGGCAATTGCATTGGGAGCCTTAAATCTAACGCCAGGTGTTCAAGTAAAAGATGTACTAAATAAAGGGGTAAGTTTAAGATGCTGGAACAAAAAAAATGAAAAGCACATATGGCACCCTCTTTTCTTAGCAGGTCAAACATGGCCAACAAATAAACCTTTAGAAATAATTTTATCTGCAAGTATAAATGATCAATTAAGCATAGATTTAATAATTGGAGAACCTCAAGAAGAAGGATCAAATGAGATTGTTTATATTAATGGATTACCAACTTTGACAACTATAAAATCTAAAGAGGAAATCAAAAAGATCAATAATAGTATTATTTCCATTCCGTTAGATCCTCCAGGTGAAATCGATCAAGATTGTATTAAATTAAATTTTAATATTAATGAAAATTGTCAACTTGAAGTTGAAGGGATTGATTTACGAAATAACAATAAAATCACAAGTCAAAATCTTGGGGAAATCAGATAAATATCTTATATTTTTAATATTAATCATTTAAAGTTTTTTACATAAAAAAATACCTGCTTCTCCGTCAACCTCTCTTAATCTGAGTTCAATAGTCTCATCTTTACTAGTGGGAACCACACGCCCACAAAAATCTGGTTGAATGGGAACTTCTCTATGGCCTCTATCAACCATCGCAAGAAGCGTAACTCTTTTTGCTCGGCCCCATAAATGTAGAGCTTCTAATGCTGCTTTGATAGTTCTACCGGTATAAATCACATCATCTATTAAAACGACTTCTCTATCATCAACAGAGGTGGGTAAATCTGTCACTTGAGCTATTCGAGCCCCAACTCTAGGGAGATCATCTCTATGAAAAGTAGGGTCTAAACATCCATTTTCGACTGGCTGGCCAGATAATTCCTCTAAATATTTTGCTAACAATCTAGACAAATACACCCCTCTAGTTGGAATTCCAACTAGCAATAATGAACTAATACTTGGGATCTTTTCCAAAATTTGAGAAGCCAATCTTTTGATGGTTCTATCAAGTTCTTTTTCTGAAAGGATTTCTTTCTCTTTTTTTATGGCTTTATCTGGCATATTTTAAAGTCCTAAAAATTTTATTTTTTCTTAGGAATAACTTAAATACTTTTTTAATCTAATAGGGAAAAGCTAACCAAACATCAAAGAATTAGCCTGTTTACCTATTAGGAAGTAATTTAATACCAAAGAAACCCATCAAAAGAAACAAATTTCTTTGAATGCCAAGCAGAAACGCCGCTGTTTCAATGAACAAAGAGAAAGTAGCACCAGTCGTACTGGCGATACTTGATGGTTGGGGTCATAGAGAAGAAATTGAAAATAATGCAATAAAACAGGCCTCAACGCCAGTCTTTGATGCCTTATGGCATGCTTATCCTCATACTCTTATCGAAGCCAGTGGTGGAGATGTTGGGCTGCCAGATGAGCAAATGGGCAACTCTGAAGTTGGGCATCTAACTATTGGAGCAGGAAGAATAATTCAACAAGAATTGGTTAGAATATCCAATACAGTCAAAGAAAATAAATTAATTGAAAATCCTGCTCTTAATGATTTTTCTAAAAATTTAAAAAAGAAAAAAGGCACTCTCCATATCATGGGACTTTGTTCTGATGGAGGGGTTCACAGTCACATCACTCATTTATGCGGCTTAATTGAATGGGCTGCCAAAAAGGGGCTGGAAAACCTCTCATTGCACTTATTCACGGATGGTAGAGATACCTCTGCAAAGAGTGCCTCAAAATATATAAAAACAATAGAAAGAAAAATCAAATCAACAGGGGTGGGCGAGATTGCATCTATATGCGGCAGATATTGGGCTATGGATCGAGATAATCGATGGGAAAGAACATTAAAAGCCTATGAATTACTTACAGATCCAGACTTCATAATTAGCGATCTTTCAGCAGAAGAAAGCTTAAATAAAAGCTATGAAGAAGGAATTACTGATGAATTTATTGAACCAACTAGGCTATCTTCCTCTTTCTTAAAAGATGGGGATGGAGTAGTTTTTTTTAATTTCCGCCCTGATAGAGCTAGGCAATTAGTAAAGGCGATTAAGTTAAAAGATTTTGATGGATTTGAAAGAAAGAAAAAAATAGATATTGACGTCCTTACCTTTACACAATACGAATCAGGTCTTCCTGTCTCAGTTGCTTTTCCACCTGAGCCATTAAATGATTTATTAGGACAAGTAGTTTCTGATAATGGTTTAAATCAATATCGAACAGCTGAAACTGAAAAATATCCACACGTAACATATTTTTTAAATGGAGGAATTGAGAAACCATTAAAAGGAGAGGTAAGACACCTTGTGCCCTCTCCAAGAGTGGCAACATACGATCTTCAGCCTGAGATGTCAGCTGATGAGCTGACCGAAAGTTGCATCAAAGCAATTGAAAGTGGAATTTACTCTTTAGTGGTAATTAATTTTGCTAATCCAGATATGGTTGGACATTCTGGAATAATTTCAGCTGCAATAAAAGCTAATGAAAAAGTGGATAGCTGCCTTGGAAGATTATTAAATTCAATAGGGAAGCTAGGAGGATCTATTTTGATAACAGCTGATCATGGTAATTCTGAGGTCATGGTTGGCCCAGATGGCCAACCATGGACCGCCCACACAACAAATCCTGTCCCTGTCATACTTGTTGAAGGTGAAAAACGTAAATTGAGTGGATACGGGAATGACATAAAACTCAGAGAGTCTGGAGGAGGATTATCTGACTTGGCTCCTACTCTTTTACACTTGTTAAATTTACCAAAACCAAAAGCAATGACTGGCACAACACTTATTGAGCCAATTAACTTACCTAAAAAAACAAATCTTATTCCTCAACCTGCATAATTAAAAACAAAAATGATCATTCCACTTTTATCCTGGGCTTGGGCAATTTTAGGGGTTTTTCTTATACTATTAGTTCTTCTTCATAGCCCAAAAGGCGATGGTATGGGTGGGCTTGCATCTAGTGGAAGTTCTATGTTCACAAGTGCCAGTAGCGCAGAATCTACCTTAAATAGAGCGACCTGGACATGCCTTATCTTATTTTTAGCCCTTGCAGTTATTCTTAGCGCAGGTTGGTTAAAATAAATTTCAGACTTAATCTTTCAATCTTTTTTAGCCTTCTAAATATTATTATTTAATAGAGTTTAAAAGAACTATATTCCTACTGAAACACCTACCTAGAAAATATTTGTTTTTAAACAAAAAAGATAAATTGATAAAATATCCCAATACTAACTAGGCAAAATAATCAAAAACTGTTCCAATTTTTGATTAAGGAATGTTCTGACATTTTCCAAAACCATTTACTGGTAAGCAGAAAAAAAGGGACAAGGTATAAGCCCTGCCCCTTATTGAAATTAAAGTTTCTTTTGATTCAGAAGTTAATCAATAATCAAAATCACCACCCATGCCACCACCTGCTGGGGAAGCCTCTTTTTTCTCAGGTAAATCAGCGACTATGCACTCAGTAGTAAGTACCATTCCTGCTATTGAAGCAGCATTTTGCAAACCTGATCGAGTTACCTTCGCTGGATCAACAATTCCAGCAGAAAGCATATCTACATATTCACCTGTTGCAGCATTGTAGCCATCATTGACTGGTTTTGATTTAACGTTCTCTGCAATAACTGCTCCATTAGCCCCAGCATTCTCAGCTATACGCATTAATGGAGATGTAAGAGCCGCTTCAACAATATTTGCTCCAATTAATTCTTCCCCAGAGAGATTAGAGGAAGACCAATCACCTAAGGCAGGAGCCAAATGAGCGAGTGTTGTTCCTCCACCAGGAACAATTCCTTCTTCAACTGCAGCTTTAGTGGCGTTAATTGCATCCTCTAAACGAAGTTTTTTGTCTTTCATCTCAGTTTCGGTCGCAGCACCAACCTTCACTACAGCAACTCCACCAGAGAGTTTAGCTAATCTTTCTTGAAGCTTTTCTTTATCATAGGTTGAATCGGTCTCATCCATCTGCTTCTTGATTTGTTCACATCTAGCATTAACAGCTACTTCATTACCTTCAGCAACAATTGTGGATGTGTCCTTATTAATTGTTACCCGCCTTGAAGTACCAAGCATATCAAGAGTGGCATTTTCAAGTTTTAAACCTGCATCCTCAGTTATAAGTTGGCCATTTGTCAGGACAGCCATATCTTCAAGCATCGCTTTTCTGCGATCTCCAAAACCAGGAGCTTTAACAGCTGCAACGTTTAATACCCCTCTAAGTCTATTAACTACCAATGTAGCTAAAGCTTCTTTTTCAATGTCTTCAGCAATTATTAGGAGAGGCTTACCAGTTTTGGCAACTTGCTCTAAGACAGGAACAAGATCTTGAACTAAACCAATTTTTTTGTCGGTTAAAAGTATGTAAGGTTCATCCAACACTGCTTCCATTCTTTCAGTGTCAGTTGCAAAGTAAGGGGAGATATATCCCTTATCAAAACGCATTCCTTCAGTGACCTCTAATTCCGTGGTCATTGACTTGCCTTCTTCTAGGGAGATAACACCTTCTTTACCAACTTTATCCATTGCATCAGCAATCATCTTGCCAACTTCTTCGTCATTACCCGCAGCTATGGTGCCGCATTGAGCAATTGCATTGCTGTCACTAATGGGCTTGGAATGATCTTTGATTTTTTCAACCAAAAATTCTGTTGCCTTATCAATTCCTTTTTTCAAAGTGATTGCATTAGCTCCTGCTGCAACATTTTTCAAACCAGCTTTAACCATTGCATGAGCAAGAACAGTTGCAGTGGTTGTGCCATCTCCGGCCGCATCATTAGTTTTTGAAGCAGCTTGACGAATTAGAGCAACACCGGTGTTTTCAATGTGATCTTCGAGCTCTATTTCTTTTGCGATTGTTACACCATCATTAATTATTTGAGGTGCACCAAACTTTTTCTCGAGAACAACATTCCGACCTTTAGGTCCCAAAGTGACGGCGACTGATTCAGCCAAAATGTCAATACCACGCTCGAGTGCTCGGCGGGCTTGCTCGTTGTAAATGATGCGCTTAGCCATAAGAGGCGATTTCCTTTAATTTCGAAAAGTTTTGGGTTTTGACTTCAGCAAAAGCTGAGATCTAATTGACGACAGCAAGAATATCTTTCTCAGAGAGAAGTACATATTCGTCGCTGCCAAGCTTGATATCAGTACCTGCGTACTTACTGTAGAGAACCTTGTCTCCAACACTTACTTCTGGAGATTGACGTGAACCATCTTCGTTACGTTTTCCAGGACCAACCTGTGCAACTTCACCGACTTGAGGTTTCTCTTTAGCAGTGTCAGGAAGCAATATGCCTCCCGCAGTCTTCTCTTCTGATTCAGAAACTTTTACAAATACACGGTCTCCAAGTGGCTTGACAGTGGAGACGCTGAGAGATACAGCTGCCATAAATTAGTGCAGTAGCTAAAAAACAAAGCGCTTAGCGCTGACTCGATAAAGAGTATTACTCATTACCAACGGTATTAATTTATGCATCTAAGCACTCTCAAGACCACATATATTCTGTGCGGTTGACCGAACACTGAAAAAAAACGCCTGTGAAGTGGTAGTCTAAGCCGCTGATAAGAGTATGCAAATCAGAGCATGCTCACAAAGTTTCTAGTTATCTTATGGCCGCTTCTGCTACTACTGTTGGAACTAAGGGTATTGTTCGCCAAGTAATTGGTCCAGTTTTAGATGTTGAATTTCCAGCTGGCAAACTCCCTTCAATTCTCAATGCATTAAGGATTGAAGGCAAGAATCCTGCAGGGCAAGATGTTGCACTAACTGCAGAGGTTCAACAATTACTCGGTGATCATCGGGTCAGAGCCGTTGCCATGAGTGGAACTGACGGATTAGTCAGAGGAATGGAAGCTATAGATACAGGAGCTCCTATTTCAGTACCTGTTGGTGAAGCTACCCTTGGAAGAATTTTTAATGTTCTTGGAGAACCCGTAGATGAGCAGGGAGACCTTAAGAATGTAACAACTTCGCCAATTCATCGTTCAGCTCCAAGCCTCACAGACCTAGAAACAAAGCCAAAAGTATTCGAGACAGGTATTAAAGTTATTGATTTACTTGCTCCATACCGCCAAGGTGGAAAAGTTGGATTGTTTGGAGGTGCAGGTGTAGGAAAAACAGTTTTAATCCAAGAGCTAATTAACAATATTGCTAAAGAACATGGGGGAGTATCAGTTTTTGGTGGAGTTGGAGAAAGAACAAGAGAAGGTAACGATTTATACGAAGAATTCAAAGAATCTGGGGTCATCAATTCAGAAGATCTAACTAAGTCAAAAGTAGCCTTGTGCTTTGGCCAAATGAATGAGCCCCCTGGGGCAAGAATGAGAGTAGGCCTATCAGCTTTGACGATGGCTGAGCACTTTCGTGATGTAAACAAACAAGATGTTCTTTTGTTCATTGATAATATTTTCAGATTTGTTCAGGCTGGATCAGAAGTATCTGCATTATTAGGTCGTATGCCATCTGCTGTTGGATATCAGCCAACTTTAGGGACTGACGTAGGAGAGCTTCAGGAGAGGATCACCTCCACTCTTGAAGGATCTATTACCTCAATTCAAGCTGTTTATGTTCCTGCTGACGACTTAACAGATCCTGCTCCTGCTACTACTTTTGCTCACTTAGATGCGACTACTGTTCTAGCGAGAGCTCTTGCAGCTAAAGGAATCTATCCTGCTGTCGACCCACTTGACTCCACCAGCACCATGCTACAGCCATCTGTTGTAGGTGATGAGCATTACCGCACTGCCAGAGCAGTTCAATCAACACTTCAAAGATACAAAGAATTGCAAGACATCATTGCCATATTGGGATTGGACGAACTTTCAGAAGAAGATAGAAAGACAGTAGATCGTGCACGCAAAATCGAGAAATTCCTATCTCAGCCATTCTTTGTTGCTGAAATATTCACTGGTATGTCTGGTAAATATGTGAAATTAGAAGATACAATCAAAGGCTTTAACATGATTCTTTCAGGAGAACTGGACAACTTACCTGAGCAAGCCTTCTATCTTGTTGGAAGCATCGAGGAAGTAAAGGCTAAAGCAGAAAAAATAGAATCTGAAGCAAAAGGTTAAAAATCTTTTCTATATACAATCACATCTAAGTCAACGTTTTTCTAAACCCCAAAGATATGTCTTTAACTCTACGAGTTCTTGCTCCTGATCAAAGCGTGTTCGATGATACTGCTGATGAAATAATACTTCCAAGCACCACAGGGCTATTGGGGGTACTACCTGGTCACATTTCAATGGTTACTGCTATTGATTTTGGTGTTTTGAGGGTTTTTAAAAACGGTACTTGGGATTCAATCGCACTTAGTGGGGGTTTCGCGGAAGTGGAATCCAATGAAGTTACAGTTTTAGTAAATAAAGCTGAGATGGGTAAAAATATTGATTCTGCCAAAGCTGAAGCTGAATTAGAACAAGCTAAAAATCAACTAAGTCAGACTCAGGATAAAGAAACCTCCCCCGAAAAAATCAAAGCTCAAGAAGCATTGAACAAAGCTAAAGCTTGGTTTAATGCTTCAAAAGCTGACTAAAATTTAAAAATTTTTTTTCCCTTGAACAAATATTTTGTTCAAATACTTTTTTATGCCGTACCGCAGAAAGTTACATCAGGGAATTTAATTTTGGCTTGTTCTAAGGTCTTTCCTTTTCCTTCCTCTTGCCAATAATTAATCACCTCTGTTGCTTTGTTTAAAACTTCCACTCTTTCATTATCAGTAATCCAACTTTTTTCTTCTAATTGAGACTTTAATGTTTCCCATGCGTCCTCTCTTGGCCAAAAGAAATAGGCCGTAAGTGGGCTAGGTCCTCCTCCAACAATTTGATCAACGGCCAAAGCCACATTGTCTGGCAACCAAAGAATTTTCAATAAAAATCTTCCCTCATCTGCCTTTGGTGTATGTCCTGAAGGTACTCCATCTGCATCTATCGTTGCAGTTGCTAATGCTGCAGCACCTCCAAGTGCACTTGGTCGACCTGATTTTGTCTGTTCAGAGCTAACATTCTCTTGGTTTTCAGATTGTGGGATTCCCTCAGTACTTGTTACATCTTCTTGCACAGTACCAGCCTCTTCAGAAACCATCATCTCTAAGTTTTCTACTAGCTAACAAGATAATAACCTAACAGGAACTAGGACCTATTTGAATTACTAGATTAGGAATTCAGAAGGTTTTCTATTATTTGACAATGATGGAATTATGAAAGCAGAAAAATATTTGGGAAGATTAATTCCTCATTGACATTCAATTAAACAGATTTTCTTGGAGTTTTCTCAATGAATTTAATCATTTTTCCAAATCATTCACATTCTTAGTCGCACTACGACTCAATACTTCTACAGAATTTCTTGTTACTAAAACATCATCTTCAATGCGAATCCCAATACCTTTCCACCTCTCATCTATCTCAGGCTGCCCCTCGGGTACTGCTAAACGGTCACTTATGTAAATACCAGGTTCAACTGTTAAAACCATTCCAGGTTCAAGCTTCATATGATAATCACCAAGTCGATATGCCCCTACATCATGAACATCAAGACCTAACCAATGACCTGTTCGATGCATATACAAATGAGAGTAAGCTTCTTGTTCAATGATCGAATCCACTTCACCAACAAGCAGGCCAATATCAACCAAACCAGTAACAAGATGCTTCAAGGCAGTCATATGTACATTTTCTGCGTTACCACCTGGTTGAACACATTGAATTGCGGCTTCTTGAGCTGTGAGAGTAATTTCATATAAAGCTTTTTGTTCTCCAGAAAATCTGCCATTAGCAGGAAAGGTTCTTGTTATGTCACCATTGTAATAATCATCCAAAGAGCAACCAGCGTCTATCAAAACAAGCTCTCCATCTCTTATTGGTGAATTATTTGCCGTGTAATGAAGTACACATGCATTATCACCTGAAGCAACTATTGAGCCATAAGCAGGACCTCTTGTCCCCTTTTCAAGAAAGTATTTTTCTATTTGAGCTTGCAAATCTCTCTCATTCATCCCAGGGCATGCATATTCTCTAACTATTTCATGACCCTCTGCAGAAATTTTTGATGCAATACGCATCCTTTCTATTTCAAACTCATCCTTACGAAGTCTTAGGTCATGAAGTATTGGGCAAGGTGCAATCATTGAAAACGGAGCGAAGCCACTTCTAGGAAGTTTTTGTAAATGCTCAGACCAAGTTTTCAAAACCAAAGGTTCCAAATGTGGATGTTTCCCAACTCGAAACGCAATCCCTTCAGCCCCTTTTAAATAATGAGGCAAAAGGCTTGGTAATTCATTTAAAGGATGGGATATATCAACATCGAAATTATCTAAAACTCCTTTTGTTCCCCACCTAAAGCCTGTCCAAACTTCTGCTGCAGACTCTTTTGGCAATACGAACAATACATATTGCTCTCCCTTGGGTTTATGAGGTAAAAACAATGCCACTGCATTTGGCTCATCAAAACCAGTTAAGTACCAAAAATCACTATTTTGCCTGAAAGGATATTCACAATCTGCATGATGAGTCACGAGTTCTGCAGCGGGTATAATGGCCGCATATTCACCTAAATGTGACAGAAATGTGTCTCTACGGCAACGAAAAACGCTTGAATCAGCCACAAAAATAACCCTATTTACTATTTAGGATGGCAAGAGAACTAACTTAGTGGAAAAATAAAAGCAAAAGATCCTTACTCTTTAAAAAATCTTTAGGGGATGAGCCAAGACATTCTGCTCTTAACTGCTCTTATTGCAATTGTTTTAATGGGTTCCGCAATGTGCTCAGGGATAGAAGCAGCATTATTGGCTGTCAACCCATTACGCGTGCATGAGCTTGCTAGAAGAAAACCAAAAGTACTGGGAGCTAGAAGATTAGAAAAATTACGTCACCGAATTGGAAGGACTCTAACTGTAGTAACCATTGCTAATAACAGTTTCAATATTTTTGGAAGTTTGATGGTTGGTAGCTACGCAAGTTTTATTTTTCAAAATAGGATCGGAAATGTAAAGCCAATATTTTTTATTGGCCTAACCATTCTTGTATTACTTCTTGGAGAAATCGTACCCAAAGCACTCGGCACAAGGCTTGCATTGCAAATAAGTTTAACGAGTGCACCTGTGCTTGACTTCTTAAGTATAGTTATGCGTCCATTGCTAATAGTTCTTGAACGTCTACTACCAATCATCACTGCCAAGAGCGAGCTAACAACAGACGAAGAAGAAATAAGACAGATGGCTAGGCTGGGATCTCAAATAGGTCAAATAGAAGCAGATGAGGCTGCAATGATATCCAAAGTTTTTCAGCTTAATGATCTTACTGCTAAAGATCTAATGACTCCACGAGTTGCTGCTCCAACACTTCCAGGAAGAGTGTCTTTGCAATCTGTTAAATCAAACTTATTAGAAAATAATGCCACATGGTGGGTAGTATTAGGGGAAGAAGTAGACAAGGTTGTTGGTGTCGCTAACCGTGAAAAGCTTCTAGCCTCTTTACTTCAAGGAGATTCTCATTTAACTCCTTACGACCTAAGCGAAAATGTAGAGTTTGTGCCAGAAATGATTCGAGTAGATAGACTACTGATTGGTTTTAATGAAGACAAAAACGGAGTCAGAGTTGTGGTAGATGAATTTGGTGGATTTGTTGGTTTAATAGGAGCAGAAGCTGTATTGGCGGTTTTAGCTGGTTGGTGGAGAAAATCAAATAAATGATTAACAAAACAGATATACCTACAAAATGCAGGTTTTCCATTGATAAATGGAAAGAGAACCTAAATCTTACTAATTACGAAAGAACTAAGTTTGCTGATATTTTAAATCAGCTAGAAGTTCAAATAAACAAATTAGAAAAAAAAGAACTACGTATATCAGTATATGGACGAGTTGGAGTTGGGAAATCAAGCTTGTTAAATGCATTAATTGGAAAGCAAATCTTTCCAACCGATATACTAAACGGGAATACAAAGACTACTAAATCTTATACGTTGGAGAAAAGATTTAGCAGCTTAAACAATGTTAAAATAATAGACTCTCCGGGTATAGATGAAATAAATAATACTAATCAAGAAGAAAGACATTTTAATTACATATTAGATACAGATTTAATTCTCTTTGTAATTGATAGTGATCTAACTCGAATCGAATTGAATTCTATTGAACAGCTATTAAGGCACAACAAACCCATACTAATAGTCTTAAATCGTTGTGATCAATGGAATGCAAAAGAGACAAAGCTAATACTCTCTAGTATTCACAGAAAATTATCATTTTGCAAACAGAAAATTAAAATTTCTCTAGTATCATCTTCTCCAAGAGAAGCAAAAATAAAACCAGACGGAACTGTTAGAAGTGAACAAAAAACACCTAAAGTTGATATTCTCAAGAATGAACTTGAAGATATTCTCGATCAAAGCGGGGAATTACTAATTTGTATAAATAGTCTTAGAATTGCAGACTATTTATACAAATCACTTAAGGAGAATCGACTACTTAAAAATAAAGCAGAAGCACAAAGCTTAATCGGCAAATATGCAACTTTAAAAGCCTCAGGAGTAGCAATTAATCCCTTTTTAATGATTGATCTGCTTACTGGTCTTGCTTTTGATAGTGCCCTTGTTATCCAATTAAGTAAATTATATGGTTTAGAGGTAGGTGGTCCATCTGCTAGACAATTAGTTAAAAAGCTTGGTTTTCAAAATTCATTACTTGGGGGGGTACAAATAGGCATACAATTTACTTTAAACATTTTCAAGAAAATACTGTTACTTGCTGCACCTCTTACGGGAGGATTAAGCCTTGCACCCACTGCTCTGATAGCCATTGCACAAGCAACTCTTGCGATTCATTCAACAAAAATCATAGGTCGTCTCGCAGCTTATAAATTTTTAAGCAGTACAAATAAAAAAGATGGGCGACCTCGATTAATGTTGAACTATCTTCTCAAAAAAAATACAGACTTTCGAATAATTCTTGGTGACTTTAAATTTCTTACATCAAGTACGACAAAAAATAAGAATTATTTGTTGCCATGAAAGCCAAAATAAACACAATAGCCTTATTCGGGACAAGTGCTGATCCGCCTACTTTAGGTCACGAGGCCTTGTTGAATGAATTAACAAAAATCTTCCCAAAAGTCATAACATGGGCAAGTGATAACCCTGATAAAACACATCAAATTCCACTTCTAAAAAGAACTCAGCTTTTAAGAATTCTTGTACAAAAAATTTCACACCCTAAACTAGAGCTAGTTCAAGAATTGAGTAGTCCTAGGACGATTAATACTCTAAAAAAAGCTTCTCAACTATGGCCCGAAGCGAAGTTAAGTTTTGTAATTGGCAGTGATTTAGCTGCTCAAATTCCAAAGTGGCTCAATGCTAGGTCTATTCTCAGTAAAGCAGCAATAGCTATCACAATGAGAGATGGATGGCCAATTAGCGATAATCAATTAGATGAAATTAAAAATCTTGGTGGTGAAATTGATCTATTGCCTTTTAATATACCTGAATCATCAAGTTCGAAATTTAGAGAGAGACCTCAAGAAGTTCTTGTCCCTCAAGAGCTTGTTCCATTACTAATTGAAGAAAATCTATACGGTCTGGCAGATAACAAATAATGAAATTAGCATTAGCCCAACTAAATCCAGTCATTGGAGATCTTGATGGTAATGCAAAAAAAATATTTAAAGTATGTAAAGAGATTAAAAACGAAGATGTTGATCTAGTAATAACACCAGAGCTTTCTTTAATCGGCTACCCTCCAAAAGACTTACTATTTAATCCACGACTGTTCGAAGAGGAAAAAGATGTCCTAAACAAATTAAGCGAAAGATTAAGTAATCTTAGTCGAGACTTATCTGTATTAATTGGTATTGCAGAACCAACTCCAGATAAAGAAATTCCTAAACTTTATAATTCAGTCGTTATTCTAGAAAAAGGTTCTTGGAGAATCGTTGCGAGGAAGCAACTCCTACCCACATACGATGTGTTTGATGAAAAACGCTATTTTCGTTCTGCAGAAAATAGTAGTATTTTAAATTTTAATCACCAAGAAAAACTCTGGAAGATTGGAATAACTATTTGTGAAGATATATGGGTTGAGAAAAACTTACAAAATGAGAAAATCCAAGGGAAAGACCCTTTAAGATCCCTAGAACAAGAAAAATTAGATTTACTGATCAATCTCTCAGCTTCTCCATTTATTGAAGCTAAAAGTTTACTACGTCAACGCATAGCAGCCAAAGCATCTATACGTCTTTCATGCCCCGTGATCTATGTAAATCAAGTAGGAGGAAATGATGAATTAATTTTTGATGGTTCTAGTTTTGCTCTTAACAACGAAGGGAAATTACGGCATGAACTTCCTGCCTTCACAGAGTCAATTAGTCTTTGTGACATATCTTCCCTCCAACAAAAAACCTCGATATCGAGTAAAAATCCAACATCACAAGAAGTTCTTTTCAGAGCTTTAGTTCTTGGAGTTAACGATTATGCGAGGAAATGTAATTTCAAAAGTGCGGTTATTGGATTAAGTGGGGGAATCGACTCAGCACTAGTAGCCACTATTGCAGTTGCAGCTTTAGGCAAGTCTAAAGTTCATGCAATTTTAATGCCATCTCCATGGAGTTCAGCAGGGTCTGTAAAAGATGCCACGGCGTTAGCTAATCGACTTGGAATAAATCATCAAAGGATCCCGATCTCAGCTGTAATGAATAGTTTTAACGATGTTTTATCTAATTCAACATGGGGTATACCAACCGGTATAACAGCTGAAAATCTACAATCTCGTATTCGAGGAACAATATTGATGGCTCTAGCAAATCAAAGGAAACATTTACTTCTATCTACAGGAAATAAATCAGAACTGGCTGTAGGTTATTGCACCCTTTACGGAGACATGAACGGAGGCTTGTCTGTAATTGGAGATCTTTACAAGACAAGTGTATTTGATCTATGTGATTGGATAGATGGCGAGTCATCATCCACTTGTAGAAATGATTTCTTCCTCCCTGAAACAGGAGAAATCATAAGCTCTGAAATAAGAAGCAAGCCTCCAAGTGCTGAATTAAGACCAGAGCAATTAGATAGCGACTCTTTGCCGGATTACTTCATTCTTGATCCAATACTAAAAGGGTTGATTGAACAGCATTTACCAACTGAAGTTTTAATAGAAAAAGGATTTAATAAGAAGATAGTTCTCCAAGTCGCCAATTTATTAAAGAAAGCTGAATTCAAACGTTATCAGGCCCCTCCTTTATTGAAAATCAGTCATCAAGCTTTTGGAAGTGGGTGGAAAAAGCCAATAGCCTCAAGATAAATCTTTGAATCTACTTCTTTTCGTCATTAATTTCTTTTAAGCAATCAATTGGTCTTCGTAGAGACTTAATATTAATCCCATGACGTAAAGCTGTTATTAGTCCCGCAGCCTCTAAATAATTCTCAGCATACAAAATATACTTATCTTTATCGCCAGTAATGCAATCTAGCCTCATCTTTTTTGAGCTTACATTTAATACTCCTTGATTAGAAACTACTATTAAAGGAATAAATCTTTCGATGCACGACAAAACTGCTTCACCACCCAATGCACCCTGTGGAACAACAACAGCTCCCAAATCACTATTCCTTAATAAAGTTTTCACCTGTGAAAAAACATTTTCTTTGGTATTCATAGCTGACTTACCGATCAGATCGGGTGCACGACTAAGACCAACTAAAACACTTTGCAAAAATGTATATCCAATCTCCTCTCCCGAGGTTCGAGGGTCTAGATCATAATCAATTGGTAATGGAGCTAATCCCGGTGCATGTGCACAAGGAATCAGTAAGTGTTTTACGAGGAAATGACTGATTACAGCCTCAAGTCCCGCAATGACATCAACACCATTACCTTGTCTATAAAGTTGAGTTTCTAATTCATCACTATCATCCGGGAAACGCGTTACTACAGCAATTGCTGTTGCACCAGCTTTCTTCAGTTTTTCGGCAGCTCTTAAAAGAACATCTGGATCTTCTATACTCCCCCAACTTGAACCACTTAAACCTTTCCTCAGATTCATTCTTATAGCTCTTTCAGTTGTAATTACAGGGCCAATATCTAGACCCAGGGTTGCGATACAGCCATCAGCAACTTGTAAATGTCTTTTTTTTAACTCAGGCTCTAAACCAGCATCTAATAGCAAACCTACTTTTTGTTGTCTTACTGGCTTAAGAAACACTTCTCCAGCGGCAAAAAGATTTAAACTATATCCCTCTACATATTGGATACAAGTATCTGGCCAATACAAAGATCCACCATTCATAACATTGGGATGAGTTATTAAACAGTCACTCGCAGAAGCCAGTAATCTTGCGACGGGTATTGCATCACCTGCATAGCCACCGACACTGCACCCTATACCTGTAGGAATAATCAATAATGTAGGGAAAGGATCAGTATTAGTCATAAAAAAATCAATTCAATTCAGGGTTTAACGCCTTTCTCCTTATCCTGATTAATAATCAACACAACTTCTAGCGATATTATCTGGATTTTTTTTTCAGAACGAGTTGTAACTGAAGTAATGGCCCACCTTAGTGGATCACCAAATTCTCTTAGCTTAGATAAAATATATTTTTTTAAGTCAACTATGCTCAATTCATAAGGCCAATCAATGTCCAATTCTATAAATTCAAGTTTCACTTTATTAATTACTTATACTTTGCAAATTTGCAAAATTAGATAAAAATAAGAAACTACGCTGCAGCTCCACCAACAACTTCTAAAATTTCTTGCGTAATTGCTGCTTGTCTAGCCTTGTTGTAATCAATAGTAAGGTTTTTAGCCAATTCCTTAGCGTTATCACTAGCATTATTCATTGCAGTCATTCTACTCGCCAACTCTGAAGCAGCTGACTCCTGTAATGCACGTAGTAATTGATTCTGTAAATAAAGAGGCAAAAGAGCATTCAAAAGTTGATCAGGACTTTGTTCGAAAACAATATCCGATGGTAATTTCGGTTCTTCATTCGAAGGAGCAGCATCTTTTTCAATAATTAGTTGGCTATCTTTTGTCGTTAGTCTAAAAATCTCATCTTCTGAATCTGCTATTCCTTGAGGATCTAAAGGTAAAAGAGTTTGTATTGTTGGATTACAACTAACCAAACTAACGAACTTAGTAAAAATGACCTCTACTCGATCAGTACTTTCGGAGAGAAATTCTGCTAATACTTCACTCGTAATAGAGCTAGCATCCTCAGAGGTCGGTACTTGTTCTAATTCTTTAAAAGTAGCTCTTATATTATAAAGGCTAGATCTATTCTCGAAATAACCTATTGCTTTCTTACCGATTAAGACTAGGTCAGGACTATATCCTTGACTTTTTAATTCTGCATAGCGTTTCTCTGTTCGTTTAATAATATTTGCATTGTAACCTCCACATAATCCTCTATCCCCAGTAACAGCTAAGAGAGTAATTGTCTTAACTTCACGCCTATTTAACAGAGGAGAGTCAGCAGCTTCAAACTGCATCCTTGATTGTATATTTTCTAAAACCCTTGCCAATCGATCAGCAAAAGGTCTACTCCTTAGGACCTGATCCTGTGCTCTCCGAACTTTTGCAGCAGCAACGAGTCTCATCGCTTCTGTTATTTTCCTTGTGTTTTTGACAGATACAATTCTGTCTCGTATGTCCTTGAGGTTAGCCATAGGTAATTGTCTCTCTTAGATAGCCTTTGCGTTTAAGCCGCAAGCATTGAGGATTTAACCTCGTTAATAGCGTCTTTAAGCATTGATTCAGATGCTTCACTTAAGACTTTTTCCGAGAGAACATTCTTAATAAAATCAGCCTTGTTTGTTTTTAAATAATCACGCAATTCACGAGCAAATTTTGTAACTTCCTCCTCAGGCACCTCATCAATCAATCCTTTAACCCCTGCATAAACAATAGCTACTTGCTCAGCTAAATTCAGAGGATCAAATTGGGGTTGTTTAAGTAGTTCTCTTAGTCTTTTCCCTCTACCTAATTGCTTTTGAGTAGCCTCATCAAGATCAGATGCAAATTGAGAGAATGCCGCAAGTTCATCAAACTGAGCTAGCTCAAGTTTTAAAGTACCAGCAATTTTCTTAATAGCTTTCGTTTGAGCAGCTCCTCCTACTCGGCTAACTGAAATACCAACGTTAATTGCAGGTCTTAATCCAGAGTTAAATAAGTCTGAGCTCAAGAAAATTTGACCATCAGTAATTGAAATAACATTGGTTGGGATATAAGCAGAAACATCTCCTGCTTGCGTTTCAATAATAGGCAAAGAGGTCATTGATCCTGCACCCATTGAATCAGAAAGTTTTGCAGCCCTCTCAAGTAAACGACTATGGCAATAAAAAACATCTCCTGGATATGCTTCACGACCTGGTGGACGACGTAAAAGTAATGACATTTGCCTGTAAGCCTGAGCTTGCTTGGTTAAGTCGTCATAAATAACTAGTGTCGCCTTACCTTGATACATAAAGTGTTCTGCAATTGCTGCACCTGTATAAGGAGCTAAATATTGCAAAGCTGCAGCTTCAGATGCTCCTGCATTAACAATAATTGTGTAATCCAAAGCTCCTTTTTCTTTCAGAACTTCAACTACATTTGCAACTGATGCTTGTTTTTGACCAACGGCCACATAGACACAAACAACATCTTGACCTTTTTGATTGATTATTGTATCGATTGCTATTGCAGTTTTTCCTGTTTGACGATCTCCAATAATCAACTCTCTCTGACCTCTCCCAATAGGGATCATCGCATCAATGGATGTTATGCCCGTTTGCATAGGCTCATGTACTGACTTCCTCTTAATAATTCCAGGAGCTATTGACTCAATTAGTCTTGAATCAGTTGTAGCCATCTCACCTTTTCCATCTATTTGCTGTCCAAGAGGGTTAACAACTCTTCCTAGCATTGCCTCACCGACTGGAACTGAAGCAATCTTTCCAGTTGCTTTAACTGTGCTTCCCTCTTGTACTCCTAAAGCTTCACCCATCAAAACGACACCGACATTGTCATCTTCAAGGTTTAATGCAATACCTTCTGTGCCATCCTCGAATTCAACAAGCTCACCTGCCATAACCTTTTCAAGTCCATAAACTCTTGCGATACCATCTCCAATTTGTAAAACAGTACCTACATTGCTTACAGATACTGATTTATCGTAATCAGCAATTTGCTGCTTAAGAATTGAACTGATCTCGTCGGGACGTATAGAAACCATGGGATTTACTTAAAGTGGGGAAGATGAAAGGGAGGGGAAAGAGGGATAAAGTCAGAAGAGAATTAGCTGACCTTGGCCAAAGCAAGACCAAGTCGTCTGACTTGCCCTGCGATGCTGGCATCAATGACCTTTGATCCAACATTGACCACAAAGCCACCTAGCAATTCAGAGTCGACTTTGAGATCGATTTCCAAATTATCTGTACCAGCTATGGATTGTACTTTCTTAAGTAGCTCAGATTGTTGATCTTCACTTAAAGCTGAAGCTGAGGTGATTGTTGCCAAAGCAATATTTCTTTGTTCTCGATAGATTTCCAATAATCTTTCAAGAACAGAATTCAACAAACCTATTCTCTGTCGATCTGCTAAAAGTTTTAGAAGATTTAAGAAAGAGGGTGTGACCTGACTAGAAAAAAGTTTTTCTAAAGCTGCTTTCTTCTGATTAACCTCTAAAACTGGCGATGACATTGCATCACTAAATTCAGGGCAAGTATTCCAAAGTTCTAGAATAGATTTAGATTGATTGACTACTTCATCCACCTCGTTACGGCTCTCAGCTACTTGAAGGAAAGCTTCTGCATAAGGAGTAGTAATAGTATTAAGTAGTGGCATTAGTTGTCTCCAATATTTTGAATTGACTGTTTAAGAAAATTATCTTGTGTATTTGAATCTAACTTTTTAGGAAGCATTGTTAATGCTTTTTCTATAGCAAGTTCTGCAGCCTCTTTCCTTAATTGAGAAGTCACTCTTGCTGCTTCAGCATTTAAATCAGAGGCAGCACCTTGTTTAATTCTTGCCATTTCCTCAACAGTCCTTTTTTCACTCTCCAAACGAATTGCCTCTGCTCTGGCTTTGCAGTCATTTCTAATTTTTTCTGCTTTTTGCTTAGCGGAGGCAAGCTCGTCTTTTGCTTTTGAAAGGGAATGTTGCGCTTGAGAAAAACGCTCTTCTGCTTCTTTTAAGTCAGAAAGTATTGAAGTCCTTCGTCTTTCTAGGATTTTTCCTAAAAAGCCTGGTAAAAACTTATAGAGGCCAAAAACAACAACTGCTAAGTTGATAATGTTGGTCTCAAAAATATTTAAGTTGAGGCCAAAGCCTTCGGAAGCGAAAATTAAAGAAGTCATTTGTTTGCCAATAGTCTTTCAACAATCAAATCACCAAGATTTTCAGCTTCGCTTTTGAGTTGATTAAGAGCTTTATCTCTTTGCGAATCAATCTCACGCCTAGCTTTTTCTCTTGATGCATTTGCCTCTGAAGTAGCAAGAGCAAGAGCTTCTTTATAAAGATTCTCAGAATCCTGCTCTGCCTCAAGAATCACCTTCTGAGCTTCAAGTCGAGCTTCTTTAAGCTGCTCTTTGAGTTCAGTCTCTAGTCGTTCGACTTCAGCGATTTTTTTCTTTGCTTCTGCCCGACTGGTATTGACAAAATCCTCTCTTTCTTCAACAACCCGTCCAACAGGTTTGAAGAAAAGAGCATTAAGTATGAAAGTAAGCAACACAACCTGAACCGCCATAAGCGGAAGTGTTGCATCGAAATCAAACAGACCTCCCTCAGAGGCACCAAACAAAAACAAAGTTGGCATTAGCTAGGGGTGCAAGAAATTAAACGAGCCGAATAACGGCAATTGAAATTTGCTAAAGAATTTTCAAATATTTGGGCTGAAAGTAAATCAATTAATTGATTTACTCAATCAGCCCTTTTTTGAAATATTCAACCAGCGAAAGGGTTTGCGAAGAGAAGCACCAATGCAACCACAAGGCCATAAATGGTAAGTGATTCCATGAAAGCGAAAGAAAGAAGCAGAGTACCTCTGATTTTTCCCTCAGCTTCTGGTTGACGGGCTATACCCTCTACTGCTCCTTGTGCAGCACTACCCTGACCGATACCAGGGCCTATTGCGCCAAGGCCTACAGCTAAACCAGCTGCAACAACTGATGCGGCGGTGGTAATGGAATCCATAATTCTGCTAAAGATGTGTAGCGCTTTAAACGCTTATAGAGTTGTGAACGGGAGTTTATACCTGCGAGGGGTGAATCTCATAGTTCTTGAGATGATACTGAAAGAATTTCAGGCCTCAAAGCAGGAAATTTGCCATTGAAAAGTTAATTCAGTAGCAAAAAATCATGATTAATGATGCTCTTCAACTGCTTCCCCAATGTAATAAGCAGCAAGAGTTGCAAAAATCAGAGCTTGAATAGCACTAGTAAACAAGCCTAGAAACATAACAGGCACCGGAAGAACAAGAGGCACAAGAAAAACAAGTACCGCTACTACAAGTTCGTCAGCGAGAATGTTTCCAAATAAACGGAATGAGAGAGATAGAGGCTTTGTGAAGTCTTCAACAATTTTGAACGGGAGCATTATTGGCGTTGGGTGAACGTAATACTCGAAGTAACGCAAACCCTTATTGCTCAACCCCGCATAGAAATATGAAAGAGATACCAGTAGTGCTAAAGCAACAGTTGTATTTATGTCAGCTGTAGGTGCACCAAGTTCTCCACTTGGTAGTTCAATCAGCTTCCAAGGAACTAATGCTCCGCCCCAATTGCTCACAAATATGAACAGAAAGAGGGTTCCGATGAAAGGCATCCAATCTCTATAAACCTTTTCACCAATTTGTGTTCTAGCCAGATCACGTATGTAATCCCACAGAAATTCCAAAAGATTTTGAACACCTTTTGGATCACGTTCCATTTTTTTTGTTCCAATGACCACCAAGGCAAGCAAAGCGCCTATGAGGAGCCATGAAGTCATAAAAACTTGGCCGTGAATTCTAAAATTTCCAATTTGCCAATAAAGGTGTTGACCCACCTCTAATTCAGCCAAAGGAAAAACAAATGGTAAAAAACCCATTTATCTGGTAGTTAGGTTGCGTAGAAAAAAAAGCCAAACAAACAAAACTTAAAAATTTGATTTCTAACAAGCAATTAAGGCATAGATAGAAACTGAATAATTAACGCTGGTTTATAAAGCAAAAATCCTAATAAAGCCGGAATCAAATCAAGTTGAGGAAATCTAGAAGACACCAAAACTAAAAGAACCGGAACTAACAACTGGACTTTACCGACGATTTTTGATGAAGTACCTAACCTTCCAACCCCGCGAGCAAGCAAGCGAAAATAAAGAATTCCTGATAAAGCACCAATGAATAGGCTTGCACTAGCTTGGATTCCCCAAAAGAAACCTGCTATGCCAACAGAAAAAATAGTCAATAAAAATGTCAGACGGAATACTCGAAATTGAAGTTCAAGATATTCGTCTGATTTGACTCCGGACAATGAGTCCAATGAGTCCATATCCAGAAGAGGATCATGACTTGAGCAATTGTCAACGGTCTCAGATGCCACAAAGATTCCTCCTATTGGAGTTTCTTAGTGAAAGCGAGAAGTTGTTTTGCAAACAAGACACCTAAGCTCTCTGCAAAGGCCCGGGGAATCTATCACGAGACTTGCATCAAAACAAAAAAATTTTCTCTATCAATAACTTGAAAAGTTGATTAAATTAACAATCTGCGGAGAATTTTCAAGCAAACTTTTATTTACCCATACATAAATCAAGATATACTTTGTTTAAAAATTTAATCCTGTGGTTACAAAATTAAGTTATTAGTTTTTAATCCAATTTCTTTAATTTCATCTCTAAAAATAACAATTAAATTTAACTCGTCAAAACTTCTTAGTTTTTGCGGAATTCAAAAAAAAGTAAATTAATTAAAGTTTAAAGACTTGGCAAAATAGCAATTTAACGGCTCAATGGTATATAAGCAAAATATCCTTTGAGTAATATTTCTAATAAAAAAACACCATTTGCATCCAAAGCGAAAAAGAAGCATGAATCAAAAGATTTTCTGAGTAATTTTATAAACGATAAGATTCTTCCATTGCCTTGGCCATTTTGGCCTAAGGAAGGGCGTTTAATAATGGGATTAATAGCCTTTTGGAGCATTTCAGGAATTTTCATACTTGGATCAGCTAGTTGGTGGGTAGCCACCAGAGAAATGGGTGAAGGTACTTATTACATAAAAAGACAAATAATATGGCTAATAACTAGTTGGAGCATTTTTTATCTCGCCATCAATATCAAATTAAAAAGCTGGCTTAGGGTTTCAGGTCCTTGCCTTTTTATAGGAATGCTTCTGATTGCATCAACAAGTTTTTTCGGTAGTACCGTCAATGGTTCTACAAGATGGTTGATTATTGGTCCAATCCAAGTTCAACCATCGGAATTAATCAAACCTTTTATTATCCTCCATAGTGCAAAACTTTTTGGTCAATGGGAGAGAATAAATTCAGAAAAAAAAATTTTTTGGTTAACTATATTTGCCTCCATTATTTTATTAATTATAAAACAGCCAAATTTAAGCACTGCTGCATTAACAGGAATATTACTTTGGATAATTGCCTTCGCTGCTGGTATTAATTTTCAGCATCTTTTCAACACGGCCTTATCAGGTTTAACAATTGGTTCAATAAGTATTTTTTTTAATGCTTACCAGCAAAGTCGCGTTTTATCATTTATCAACCCATGGAAAGATCCACAAGAAGGAGGTTACCAATTAATTCAGAGTCTTTATGCTATCGGTTCGGGTGGTTTATTTGGAGAAGGATATGGTCTTTCAATGCAAAAATTACAATATCTACCATATAGAAGTACTGATTTTATATTTGCTGTTTTTGCAGAAGAATTTGGATTTTTTGGATCTATTTTACTTTTAACATTTTTACTCGTAATTTCATATTTAACTCTTAAAATATCTCTTAATTGTAGAAATAATTATACTAAACTAATTTCTATTGGATCAGGAACTATTCTTGTAGGCCAATCAATTATGCACATCGCAGTTTCCTCAGGTGCAATGCCTACAACAGGGCTACCGTTCCCTCTTATCAGTTATGGGGGAAACTCATTAATTTCAAGCTTACTAATAGCAGCCTTATTGGTCAGATCCTCTATTGAATCTTCAGATTTATTAATCAAAAATTCCGCAAATTGACGCTTAAATAGATAATCTAGAAAGGAAAATTGGTGTGGCAAATCTTTTTTTGAGCATTTCTTCCATAAGTTTGTTTTTCTCTGATTTGGCTCGTCATGGCGAGCACATGATTAATAATGGGCTAAATAATCCAAACCCTCTATCACTCCTCATAGTTTTCACTGGAGGCCTTTTAACCAGTTTAGGCCCCTGTTCATTATCACTATTACCAATAACAGTTGCATATCTAGCTGGATTTAAAAACAAACAAAACCCTTTACAAAAAACTTTTAGTTTCTGCAGCGGGATAGTTATATCACTAGTGGTTCTAGGAAGTCTAAGCGGTTTTTTAGGAAAAATTTATGGCCAATTACCTGGTTCCTTTTCAATATTTATTAGTCTTTTAGCCATAATTATGGGTCTTAATCTCCTTGGACTCTTAAAAATCTCACTTCCATCTGGACCTGACCCTGAAGCTTGGACAAGCAAAGTCTCCCCCGCTTTCGCACCAGTTTCAGCAGGGTTAGCTTTTGGATTAGCCTCCTCGCCTTGTACAACTCCTGTCCTTGCTGTTCTTCTCGCATGGGTTGCCAAGGAAGGTGACCCTATTAGTGGCACAATTTTTCTTGCAAGCTTTGCGATTGGGCAAATTGTTCCTTTATTTATTGCAGGTACTTTTGCAGCTAGTGTTCCAAAATTATTATCTTTGCGACCTATTGGGAAATGGGTTCCACCAATTAGTGGGGTGATTTTATTAACCGTAGGTCTTTTAAGCCTTTTTTCTCTTTGGATATGAATTAGATGAAAAAAATCAGCCAAGTTTTAAATTGGCTTTCTAGCTTGAAGATTGCTATTTTACTATTGTTATTAATAGCAATTTCTTGTGCAGTAGGAACTTTTATTCCACAACAAGAACCAGATCAATTCTATTATGATAATTTCAATAAGGATCCTTTTCTTGGACTAATCAATGGAAATATATTAATACTTTTTGAATTCAATCATGTTTATACAAGTTACTGGTTTTTGATTTTACTAACTTGGCTTGGTTTAGCTCTTGCAGTTTGTAGTTTTAGAAGACAATTACCAATACTTAAATCAGCATTAAACTGGATCGATTACAAATCTCCTCTTCAAATAGCTAAACTTTCTGTCGCGCAGACAATTAAAACTAATGATCCTTCAAAAAGCTTAGAAAAACTTTCAATAAATTTAAAGAAGCAAGGTTGGAATGTGAGAGAAACAGATGGAAGGATAGCTGCAAGAAAAGGAGTAATTGGTAGATTAGGACCTATATTAATTCACCTAGGTTTAATCTTATTGATGATAGGTGCAACATACGGATCATTAAATGGAAAAACTGTAGAAAGATTCATAGCACCTGGAAGATCAATAGATTTATTAAACAATAATGAAGAGAAAGTATTAACAATTAAATTACTAAAGTTTCAAATAGAAAGAGACCCTCAAGGAAGAACTGAGCAGTATAGATCGATAGTAAAAGTTATTGAACCAAATGGAAATAATGAAGAGAAGGAGATCAGTGTTAATTCTCCATTAAGGTACAAAGGATTAACATTATATCAAGCCGAATGGTCTTTAGCAGCAATAACAATTCAAATTGGTAATAGTCCTAAATTACAAATTCCAATAAAATCTATTAGAGAGCTAGGGGAACAAACTTGGGGAACCATTATACCAACCCAAAAAGATGGAGAAGGGCAAATCTTATTAACAGTTTCGAGTGAATTGGGACCTGTAACAATTTATGATAATGATGGTACAAGACTCACAAGTTTAAGCATAAATAAGGAAGCAAAAGTGAAAAATACCTTAATTAAAATAATAAATGTAATACCAAGTAGTGGATTACTTTTAAAACGTGATCCTGGAGTACCCTTTGTTTATACTAGTTTCGCTATAATACTTCTTGGTGGTTCACTAAGTATAATTTCCACCAAGAAGATTTGGTTATTACATGAAAAGGAGCAATCTATTATCTACATAGGTGGCTTAAGCAACAGAAATCTTTCTGGTCTCTCGAAAGAATTGCCAAAATTTATTAGTTTTCTAAATAATTAACTCTAAATCATTTCTTTTTCCATGACAAACTCTAATGATAGTATGAACATTTCCTCTAGGGTTAAAATCAGCTTCTAATTGCATCCACTTCGGGGCAGAAACTTCAACAAAATCATCTATTATTTTATTTGTAACTTCTTCATGAGATATTTTCTTTTCACGAAAACTATTTAAATAAAGTTTAATTGCTTTTAGTTCAATCACCTTCTTATCTGGTTGATATAAAATCCTTAAAGTGGCGAAGTCAGGATAACCCGAAAAAGGACACTTACAAGTAAATTCAGGGAAATCTATTGAAATTTCATAGTCTCTATTACTATTGGGATTAGGAAAACAAATCAAGCTCCCATCAGCTATTTCCCTTTCCCCATACATAATTACTTCTTTGATATCTTCCTCAGGCATTGGAATATCTTTAATAGGATTTAAATAACACATTACATAATACCTGGATTAAAGATTCAACCCTCTAATAAATTTTGCTAATAAAAAAGCAATCAAATGATGGGAAAAAGCGCATATGTATCAATGAGTACAAAACTAATTCACGCTATCCCCCCTAATAGGTTTATTAGCAAGATTTTGTATGGACATCAGTCTTTCTGAAAAGAGAACTGGAACTCTAATAGAGCCGAAAACTGTTCACGGAATTCTTTGGCTACAAACTCATTTTGAATCCAATCATTGGGAAATGATCAGTAATGGCTTAGTAATAATTCCTAGCACTGACGCCCAAATGCTTCTAGAAGATGCAACAAATGCTGGACTAAATGTAAATTTCATCAATTCTCTAAGTCCAATAGACAAAAACTGATCAAAAATTATCTAAGATCAAAAAAGTTTCTTAAAATGATATGAAAAAGATAGAAGCAATAATACGCCCTTTTAAACTAGAAGACGTAAAGATTGCCTTAGTTAATGCAGGTATAGTCGGAATGACTGTAAGCGAAGTAAGAGGATTTGGTCGTCAAAAGGGACAAGTCGAAAGATACAGAGGTTCCGAGTTCACCGTTGAATTCCTTCAAAAACTAAAGATAGAAGTTGTTGTCCCTGAAGAAAAAATTGAAATTGTTTTAAAAGCTATTGCTGAAGCAGCAAAGACTGGAGAGATTGGAGATGGAAAGATTTTCGTAACTCCGATTGATTCCGTTGTAAGGATAAGAACAGGAGATAAAAACGAAATAGCTCTATAAATTCACGAAAAATCTATCAATTTTTCTATTTTATCGAATCCCTTAGAATTATCGTTCATCCATAATAGATATTCTTGATTACCCGCAGGTCCCTTTAAAGGTGATGCAATCAATCCTTTTGGATACCATCCATATTTTTTAGATTCGTTTATGACGCCTTCAATAGCCTCAAGATGCAGAGAATGGTCCCTAACGACCCCGCCCTTTCCAACTTTTTCCTTGCCAACCTCAAATTGAGGTTTCACTAATACTAATAATTCAGACCGGGCATTATTAAGAAGAGATTTAAGACTAGGCAAAACAATTTTTAGAGAGATAAAAGATAAGTCAGCTACAGCGAAGTCAGGTATTGGATCTCCATCATTAAATAATTTTTCAGGAGTTAAATGTCTAATATTAGTACGTTCCAACAGAACCACTCTTGGATCATTTCTAATACTCCATGCAGTTTGGCCATAGCCAACATCAACTCCATAAACCTTTGCTGCCCCTAATTGCAAAAGACAGTCTGTAAAACCACCAGTAGAAATCCCAGCATCTAGACAAACTCGATTTTTGATATTAAGAGGAAATTGATCAAAGGCTGCAGACAACTTTTCACCTCCACGAGATACATACTTCAAAGGTTGAGTAATTTCTATCTGAAGATCTTTTAAAACTTCTTGGCCTGGCTTATCAAGAATTTGTCCATTAATTGTTTTAACTTTGCCAGCTCTGATGAGCTTCTGCGCCTCTTGACGAGATTTAGCTAATCCTTTAGTCAGCAAGTGAAGATCTAATCGCGATTTTTTAGTCATTTGTTTACAAAAACAAACAGGAAACGGAACAAAAACCGCAGAAGTCGTAATAATCCTCTTTTTCAATAGAGAATCTATTCAATTGACCAAAGTTTTTGTCTAAAAAGCTCATGCATCCCACTAGTAAAAATGAGTTATCTAGCCATGGTCATTTTTATCTAAACCCAAAGAAGCAAGCTGGAGAAGTACTTGAGCTTTTGCCTCCAGGAAGTTTTGCAAAATTTGCAAATCAACCTAATGACTTGCCTCCCTTCCAAGTAATTGATTGCAAAGGAGGTAGATGCAGGGTAAGACAGCAGGCTTGGGGAAGATATGTACATTGGGAAGTTGAACACAATAGACTTAAGTCAGCTTGACCTTGACGACCTAAATTAAAGTAACCTTTAACTTTGTAGCACTTTGATTGAGCGTTACACAAACCCAGAGATGGGAAATATTTGGTCTGAACAAGCCAAATACCAAACTTGGCTTGATGTTGAAATAGCAGCATGTGAGGCTAATTGCAAACTAGGGAAAATCCCACTTAATGCAATGCAAACCATTCGATCAAAGGCAAATTTCACACCCGAGCGCATACTCGAAATAGAAGCCGAAGTTCGACATGACGTAATTGCTTTTCTAACAAATGTGAATGAATATGTTGGGGATGCAGGTCGATATATACATGTTGGGATGACAAGTAGCGATGTCCTCGATACAGGTCTAGCACTTCAATTAAAGTCATCAGTAAAACTTTTAAAAAAAGAGCTTTTATTGCTTGAGGACGCTATTAGACATTTAGCAAGAGAGCACAAGAGTACCGTAATGATTGGCCGTTCTCATGCAATTCATGGAGAACCTATTACTTTTGGATTCAAGCTTGCAGGATGGCTAGCAGAAACTCTAAGAAACAAAGAAAGACTTAACAGTCTCGAGGAAGATATCTCCGTTGGTCAAATCAGTGGTGCCATGGGAACTTATGCGAACACCCTCCCCGAAATAGAAAAAATTACTTGCGAACTTTTAGGACTTAAGTTTGATACAGCTAGTACTCAAGTGATCTCAAGGGATAGGCATGCTAATTATGTACAAACTCTTGCTTTGATTGGATCATCATTAGATCGTTTTTCTACAGAAATTAGAAACCTTCAAAGAACAGATGTTCTTGAGGTAGAGGAAAACTTTGCCAAAGGTCAAAAAGGAAGCTCTGCTATGCCTCACAAAAGAAATCCCATAAGGAGTGAGAGAGTCAGTGGTCTTTCAAGAGTTTTAAGAAGTTATGTAGTTGCAGCTCTCGAAAATGTAGCTCTATGGCATGAAAGGGACATTAGCCACAGCTCCAATGAAAGATTAATGTTGCCAGACACGTCTATTACACTACATTTTATGATCACTGAAATGACAGCGATTATTAAAGGGCTTGGCATTTACCCAAACAATATGCTGAATAATTTAAACATTTACGGAGGAGTAGTTTTTAGTCAAAGAGTTCTTTTGGCATTAGTTGAGAATGGAATGAGTCGCGAAGATTCTTATCGATTAGTACAAAAACATGCTCATTCCGCATGGAATCAACCTGAAGGTAATTTCAAAAATAACCTTGAGAATGATCCAGAGGTAATGAATATACTCTCACCAACTAAACTGTCTGAATGCTTCTCAACTGAATTACATCAATCGAATTTGAAGGTTATTTGGGATAGACTTGGAATATAAATGTAAATGCTAAATCTAAATCAATTACTATTTGTCAGTAGACTAGATAAAAATTATAGCTATAGATTTAACTAAAATCAATCGCTATAATTTTTATTCCCAGGGAATTTAAATTTTCCAACCAACATCAATGTCTAATATGAAACGACTTGAGAAAGATAGTCTAGGTTCGATTTCTGTTCCAGAAAATGCGCTATGGGGAGCTCAAACTCAACGATCAATATTAAATTTTGCTATCGGCGATGAAATCGTACCTCTTGAGATCATTCATGCAATTGCTCAAATAAAAGCCTCTGCTGCTCGTGTAAACAATCATTTAGGTCTTATTGATACAGAAATCGCTCAATTGATCACCGAAGCAAGTTCAGAAATTATTGAAGGTAAATATAATGATCAATTTCCTTTAAAAATATGGCAAACAGGAAGTGGCACCCAAACGAATATGAACGTAAATGAGGTAATTAGCAACATAGCTTCAAAGCGTTTAAATACCCCTTTAGGTAGTCATATTCCATTACATCCAAATGATCATGTCAATCGTTCTCAATCTACAAACGACGTTTTCCCAGCAGCAATACAGGTAGCTACAATAATTAGTTTGAAAGAGACCTTAATACCGGAATTAAAAAAGCTTATTGGTTTGTTTCATAAGAGAAGTAAAGCATGGAGGGATATCATAAAAATAGGACGTACGCATCTTCAAGATGCAGTACCACTTACTCTTGGACAAGAAGTCTCAGCTTGGGCTGCTCAGTTAGAGACAGCATTAAGACGCATCGAAATCAACCTGGAAGAACTTTATTCCCTTCCACTGGGAGGAACCGCTATCGGGACAGGAATAAATACTCCTAAGAATTTCGATACTCTCATTGCTCTTGATCTTTCTAGAAAAACAAATCTACCATTTGAAACTGCAGCTAATAAATTTGCCATCATGGCTAGCCATGATGGTCTTGTAAATATAATGTCTCAATTAAAATTATTAGCCGTAACTTTCCTCAAAATTGTCAATGATCTTCGACTCTTATCTTGTGGACCAAGAGCTGGATTATCAGAGCTGCAGCTACCAGCTAATGAGCCTGGCAGCTCAATAATGCCAGGAAAAATAAATCCTACTCAATGCGAAGCTATGGCAATGGTATGTACACAAATAATTGGTATGGACACATCGGTATCTATGGCAGGAAGTGGTGGACATCTACAAATGAATGTTTATAAGCCACTAATTGGATATAACATTTTAAAAAGTATTAATCTTATTCACAACGCATGTAAAAGTTGCAGAAAAAATATGATTGAGGGTATTCAGCCCAACAAACCAAAAATCAAACAATACCTAGATAATTCTTTGATGTTAGTCACGGCATTAGCTCCTGCAATAGGATACGAAAAGGCAAGTCATATTGCCCAATTAGCACATGAAAAGAATCTCAGTCTAAGAGAAGCGTCAAATCAACTAAACTATATAGATCAAGAAGAATTTGATAATCTCATTAATCCAAAATTTATGGTTGGGGCTGATTAAAAGAATAAGTTTTAAGCTCAATTATTTCTTTCAGTCGCCGGATTAATAACCTCATGATTTGTTTCTTTGATTTGATCAATCTCTTGAGCTTCACAGACTGGAAATCTATCCATTAATTTTATTGCTGCTTTAGCATTTTTTCTAAGTTGCTTACTCACAGCCTCGCAATAGGGAATCTGTGAAAGCAAATCATTTGTTCTTCTTAGAATTCTTACAACATCTCCCTCATCTAAAGAAGTATTTGAAATTAAATCCGTCCAAGCACTTCCTCCTGCCCAAGCTTCTACTAAACCCATTAATTCTGAACTCCATAGAATTGGGACTTCAATGCCTAATCGTTCTTGAACTCTAAATAATTCTCTTCGTATGTTCGATAAATCATTAAAGGCTTCATCTGCAACTACACTTGGAATAAATCCAGTCCATAAATCAGGACGGTTAACTTCCGTCACAATTGACTGGATCACTCCAGCTAATTCTATCGGAGTCAATTCATCAAGGTGTCCACTCATTAAAACCAAACCTAACCATAATTCATTTTCACCTCTTAATGATCCAATACCTCTGCCAATCTCAGTGGGATTTAAATCGTCTAAGCACCCGAAGTGATTTAGTACTTCAATCAATGATAAAAAAGTTTCCCAGTGGCGATTAGATCTGTCATAAAGAATCTTCTCACGTTCATCAATTTCAATATTTAGTTCATTCATTTTACGTCTATGTTTCTTTAATTTTTTCTTATCCCCCCATCGATGAGCTGGCTGAAGCAACAATTCATCATCTAAAGATTTAACTAATTTAGCTTGAGATAAAACTTCACTAGCCAAATCATATTGAGCAGTTCTCATGTTATTTTTCTTAGCCAAGCCTAAAATTATTAAAGCAATTTCATTACTTCTCAAATCCCCATGATATATTTCACCAAGTCTACTCATCTCAGGAGGTGTAATAGATGTTACGTCTAAACATGTCAGATCAGAATGAAGACTAACCACCTCATTACAAGAAATAAGTGTCCATATATTTTCATCTGTCAAGCATAATAATTGAGAGGATCTATTTCCTTTTTGTATTTTTTCAACAATTACAGCAGGTATAACTTTCCCTTTTAACTGTGTAGTTTTTAGACTAATAAGAGTTCCATTTTTTGCTAATTCCAAGGCTAGGATCAATTCATCAGATAAAGTTTCAGCAGATTGTTTTTGGAGAATCTTTAATAGTCGTCTTTCTTCCTTTAAATGACTTTTTATTTTTTCATATCTTTCAAAATCAGACCATGGTATATCTTCTGAAAAAGTTTTATATTCTTTAAACTCCTCTTTTAATCTAGATAGTTCTTCCTCCTCTTCAGCTAAATCTAAGCTAGCTAAGTATCTGCTAAAGCTTCTTTCAATTAATTCTTTTGATTTATCTAAATCATAACGCTGTAACAAATTCAGAACCATTCCATAACTAGGTGTGAATTGACTAGTTAGTGGATCCGCTGGGCTGGTTGCCAATTGACCAGCTTCTCGAACTCCTTCAAATCGAGTTTGGACAGTGACCACATAGCCTCTAGAATCAAGACCCCTTCTTCCTGCTCTCCCAGCCATTTGTAAAAACTCACTCCCCATTAATTGACGATGCCCATTATCTGATCTCTTCGACAAAGTAGATATAATTGTACTTCTCGCCGGCATATTGATTCCTGCAGCTAAAGTTTCAGTTGCAAAAACAACCTTTATCAATCCTTCTTGAAATAATTCCTCAATTAACTCCTTCCATGCAGGAAGCACTCCTGCATGATGAGAAGCGATTCCATTAAATAAAGCTTTTATATGTAAATCATCTCTCAAACCTTCTGAATTTAACTTTGTATATTTTTCAAATCGATCTTGAATTGAGTTTCTTTCTTCTTGGTTTACTAAAGAAATATTAGCTATTGTTTTCACAGCCTTGTCACAACCTCGACGACTAAATATGAAATAGATAGCGGGCAACATATTTCTTTCTACCAACTTCGAAATCACAAAGCCCAGCGAAGGGGATTCAGGTTGACTAGGCTTAGATAAGCGTCCTCTCTTCTTATATGATTTCGTTGGACGCCAAATCTTACAGTTTGGATGCAACCCAGTTCCTTTCTCATTGAGTAAAGGATGAACTCCTTTAGCACTACAAAAATTGAATTCCAGAGGAACTGGCCTTAAGTGACTTGATATCAGATCGGTTGGTCCATGAACTTGCTCAATCCAATCAGTTAATTGACCTGCATTTGCGACTGTTGCCGACAGAGCAACGAACTGAACGGATTTAGGACAATGAATAATTGATTCCTCCCACACCGTCCCTCTATGAGCATCATTCATGTAGTGACATTCATCAAGAACAACAGTTTCTATATCAAGAAGAGGATCATCATTTCTATCTGCTGCCACATAAAGCATATTTCTAAAAATTTCAGTAGTCATAACAAGAATCGAAGCCTCTCTATTCAGGCTTAAGTCACCTGTCAAAAGGCCCACATTGCTTGAACCAAATTGATTCCTAAAATCTCTTAGTTTTTGATTAGATAAAGCTTTTAGGGGCGTTGTATAAAATACCTTATTTCCATGAGAAATCGCTCTATAAATTGCATACTCCCCTATTAATGTTTTTCCTGATCCTGTAGGGGCACTGACAACTACAGAATGACCTTGATTGAGTGAGTCAATTGCTTTAAGTTGAAAATCATCCAATGCAAAAGGAAAAATTTCCTTTGTATTTAAATTGCTTTGGAGGCTTTCGTTCCCTGACGTACCTCTTGCTGATGAAGTCATTACTTAATCCTAGGGGAATATTCTATGACCACATGATTTTTGACGTGGATACATAATAAAATCAAGAAATTAAAGAAAAAATGTTAAGCCAACCCCCAATTCTTCAAGTAGAAAAAACAAAATAACAATATGCCTAATATCCCCAACTTTAGAATTCGTAAACTCAGGACTTGGTCTCCAGGAAAAAAATCGTCAGAATTGATTGGTGTAGATGAAAATAACAATCAAATCAAGTTAATTGACCTAGCAAGTAATGACTACTTAGATCTAGCAAGACATCCATTCTTAATTGAGGCAGCCAGACAAACCTTAGAAGCTGATGGAGTTGGTTCTGGAGGATCAAGATTTATCACTGGAAGTAGAAATATTCATCAAAAACTTGAAACAAAGCTTGCCGAATGGCTTAATCGTGAGGTTGTCCTGCTTTACCCAAGTGGTTTCCAGGCGAATCTGGCTGCAGTTTTAGCACTTACTGATCGTCATACCACAGTTATTTGTGATCGTCTAATACATCATTCTCTGCTCGTTGGAGTCAAAGCGAGTGGAGCAAAACTTATTAGATTCAAGCACAACAATTTATCTGAACTAGAAGCACTTTTAAAAAAATCTAAACAAATAAATCCTCAAAAACAACCTTTAGTAATTACTGAAAGCCTTTTTAGCATGGAAGGTACAACAGCTCCCATAACAGAAATTTCAAAACTGTGTATTAAGTATGATTCAAAGTTATTGGTAGACGAAGCTCATGCTTTTGGTGTTATGGGTCCAGAAGGAAGAGGTGAATCATTTGGACTCCAAAAACCTATTTCAATTATTAGTGGAACTTTCGGCAAAGCATTTGGAGGTGGAGGAGCATTTCTAGCAACAGACAAGCTAACAGGAGAGAATTTAATACAAAACTGTGGCGCATTTCGCTATACCACTGCATTAGCTCCCCCACTCTGTGCAAGTGCTCTAGCCGCATTAAATCTTATTGAAAGCAACCCTAGCTGGGGGACAGAACTGAGAGAAAAATCAATAGCTATAAGAGACAAATTATCTCAAATGGGGTGGCAACGACCTGCTGGCAAAGGTCCAATTATCTCCATAATTCTGGGATCAGATGAATTAGCCTTGGATTATCAAAAGAGACTTGAGAAACAAGGCATTCTCACAGTTGCCATCCGTCCACCAACTGTCCCTGAAGGGAAATCAAGACTCAGGCTAGTTATCAGACGAAACACTCCTCTTAAGGCACTCGAAGTGCTTTTCAAAGTTCTGAAAAACAAATGAAAGAAGTAATTGCTATGCATGGGTGGGCTGGAGATAGTAATCAATGGTCAAACTGGGAAAAGATTTTCAGGTGTTCTGGTTGGGAATGGCAAAATGCTGAACGTGGATACAAAGCCATAAGTCCACATACACCCAAATGGAATCACAACTCAAATCAAGTCGAGCTTAAAAGAGTTGCTATATGCCACTCTCTTGGTTCACATTTAATAGACAAACAAGTTTTGCGCTCAGCTACTCATGTTGTATTAATCAATAGTTTTAGTCGTTTTATTCCGAGTGGTAAAGAGCATCGCCATATACAAATGGCCCTTAAAAAAATGATGACTGCAATCAACACACCCAATGAAGCAGCTATGTTAAGAAAGTTTCATGTAAAAGCTTATAAACCCAATGGCATCGATATTGAGTCACTCGAAGAAAATCTCCATCACATATCAGATTCAGGAAGATTAAGACTAAAAAATGATTTAACACGTCTTATTAATTCTGATTCTTTACCAATCGGTTTAAATAGTTGCGTCGAAGTACTGATTGTAAATAGTGAAGAAGACTTTATATTGCCCAATCAAACAAAAGTAAAGCTTACTGAGGATTTAACTAAACACTTAGAAGTCTTACCAAAAAAAATCAATCTTCAAGAGGAGGGGCATTACATAACAAAAATTAAAAATATCAAAAAAATCAAACAATGGGTAGAATCAAGTCATGCAAAAAACATGGTCGAGCCAAGTTAATAAAAACTTTAATGAAGCTGCATTAAACTACAACAAATCAGCATCAATTCAAAAAAGTACTGCTTTAAAACTTGCAAAAATATGTTCTCATCATTCAATTAAACATGGACTATGGGTTGACCTTGGATCTGGCACTGGACTACTCGCAAAATCATTAGAAGATCTACATCCAAACCAATATGTGGTGAGATTAGATAATTCTAAAAAGATGATTGAACAACATTCTGCAAAAAGTGTTAAACAACTTTGGGATTTAAACAATGGTTTACCTATGTGGCCTACAAAACCAAATTTATTGGCTTCAAGTTTTGTTTTACATTGGCTTAATGATCCACAAAAACAACTTAATGAATGGTTCAATTCTCTGAGTATAGATGGATGGATTGCTTTAGCAATCCCAATCAAGGGAAGTTTCCCAGAATGGTATGAAGCTGCAGAAAAAGCAGATTTAATATGTACGGCTCTTGATTTACCATCATACGACTCACTAACTAGAGTCGTTCCACAACAAAGTATTTTATATAATAAAATAGAAGTTATTAAACAGACGGCTAAGAAAGCGACTTCTTTATTAAAGCCAATGATCAACGTTGGAGCACAAAGTAGCAAGAAGGAACAATTAAGTATTTCAGATTGGCGCCATCTATTGTCTTTTTGGCCAATTTCTAATAATGATAGACAAGTAAGCCTTAGTTGGTCAATTCAGTTTTTATTAATAAAGCGATGAGTGATTTCTCAAAAAGAATAGTTATTTGTGGTACAGATACAGATGTAGGCAAAACGATCGTAAGTAGTTTTTTCGTCCAAGGGCTTAACGGGATCTACTGGAAACCCATTCAAAGTGGGACAGAGGATGGTACAGATACTAAAACCGTTTGCAAACTTTTAAACCTTGAGCCTAATCGCCATATTTCTGAGAGATATACATTCAAGGCTGCTGTATCTCCACATTGGGCCGCTGAAAAAGAGTCTAGGGTTATTGAACCAAG
Source organism: Prochlorococcus sp. AG-363-G03 (assembly GCA_003280265.1). GTDB lineage: Bacteria > Cyanobacteriota > Cyanobacteriia > PCC-6307 > Cyanobiaceae > Prochlorococcus_B. Next base: position 41,408 of record QCFJ01000006.1, read on the forward strand.
CAATTTACACTTACCTGACTTAGATAAATTAATTATCATCGAGACTGCTGGTGGTTTAATGGTTCCTTTAAACCGGAATTGGCTACAAATAGACCAACTAAAGATTTGGGGAGCTCCAGTAATTCTTGTAGCCAGAACTGGTCTCGGCACCCTCAATCACACCTTATTAAGTTTAGAGGCCTTGAAAAACAGAAATTTAGATGTATTAGGCATAGTATTAAATGGACCTCCACATGATGACAATCCTAAGACTCTAGAGCAATTTGGAGATACACAAATTCTTGCAAGTCTTCCTATCTTTGATGAAGTAAATGCAAAAGTACTCTCACAAGAATGGAACAAACAGCAATTAGATCAAAAGCTAAAAAAATACATTTGGAATTAAAATTTATTTTTTTCTTAATTAATAGATTATTTTGACTTCAATCAAGTTAAATGAAATTAGAGGGAAATTAAATTTGATGAATGAGAAAGAAGATTTAAATCAAATTATTCAAAATCCTCATATATGGCCACCATTTACACAACTTAAATCCTCTAACCCTCAAATATTGGTTGAAAAAGCTAAAGATGCCCTTTTACTCCCCAAAGAAAAAGCTCCAATAATCGATGGTATAAGTAGCTGGTGGGTCACTCTACATGGTCATTCAAATGAATATATTGCTAAGGCGATCGCAACTCAAGCAGAAGAATTAGAACAAATTATCTTTGCAGATTTCACTCATCCTCAAGCTGAACTATTAGCCAATCGGCTTAGTAAATTAACAGGGCTAGAAAAGTTATTCTTTTCAGATAATGGCTCAACTGCGGTAGAAGTAGCTTTAAAAATGGCACGTCAATGGTGGAAAAACAAATGTGACAATAGATCTCAAATCATTGCATTCGAAGGTGCCTACCATGGAGATACATTTGGAGCAATGGCAGTAGGCGAACGAAATATATTTAGCGAGCCTTTTGATCAAATGCTATTTCCCGTGAGCAGAGTCCCTTGGCCTGAGACATGGTGGGGCGATAAAGATTTTGAGAGAAGAGAAAAGGAAGCTTTAGCGACTCTTGATCATCTCTTGAAGACACCAACTATTGCGGTAATTCTTGAGCCATTAGTACAAGGTGCTGGAGGGATGCGAATGGTTCGTGCAGAATTTTTAGTAGAAGTTGAAAAAAAAATTCGCCAGGCTAATTCTTTACTTATTGCCGATGAGGTATTAACTGGCTTTGGAAGGTGCGGAGAACTATTTGCTTTTCAAAGAGCAGGATTAAAGCCAGACCTTATATCGCTCTCCAAGGGATTAACCGGTGGATTCCTTCCAATGGGAGTAACAATGTCCAGTAAAAGGATTTCAGAAGGATTTCTTGGAGCAGATCCCAAGAAAACTTTCTGGCACGGTCATAGTTTCACAGCCAACCCATTAGGCTGCGCAGCGGCCAATGCCAGCTTAGATCTTTTAGAAAGATCCCCCAAAAAATATTTAGATTTTGAGTCACGTCACCTACCACATCTACAAAAAATAGTTAATGATCCGAGAATTGAATGTCCAAGAATTACAGGGAGCATTGCGGCTTTTAATATTAAAGTAAAAGGCAAAAAAGGGTATTTAAGTTCAGTTGGGAAAATCATCAAAGCAAGTGCATTGAAGGTTGGCGTGTTCATAAGGCCATTAGGAGATGTAGTGTATCTAATGCCACCACTATGTATTACAGATGAAGAGCTAGAGAAATGCTATTTTGGAATTCAAGAGGGCTTAAATTCTCTACCCTAAGATTTTTTCATAAGGATTCAAAGCACTTAGCTATAAAATTATTACTAAAAATTGAATAACACATTAACCAACTTGGAATAAAATTCAAGTTTCCACCTTTTGAAAAAGCAATAAATACACCTAAAGCCAGGCTCACGAAAATAGATGTAATTAATAGAAATAGTGAAAACAATTCTCCACCTGATAACGGTCGCCTGACCCCTATCGATTTAGAAAATTGTACGGGTTGTGTATTTCTTAAATAAGATTCTTTTTTCTGACTTATAAGATTATTCTCTTGCTCTATAAATAAATCATAATTTGCCCTTAGGACAGGGTCACTTAATAAATCATAAGCCTCGCAAACATTTTGAAATTGCCGTGTCGCTTCATCTCGTGGCAAAGATGTCGTATCCGGGTGAAGACGCTTACTTAATTCACGGAAAGCTTTTCTGAGCTCTGCGTTATTAGCAGAGGAAGAGACACCAAGTAGTTCGTAACAATTAGGAGAAGGAGTCAACTAAAGAAAATATGATCTATTAATGTATAGATTTTATCTAAATATCTCAAGACTGACTATTTCAAAAAACGATTCAAAATGTCTACTGATAAAAATAACAAAAAAGCAAATCATCTTGTGATATGGAATAAGCTTAAATGGGTGCCAAGTGAAAAACAATTATCTCAATTTATCCATTTGCAGGAGTTACTTAAAGAATGGAATAAAAAGACCAATCTTACTCGTTTAGTCGATGGAGATGATTTCTGGACTGCACAAGTATGTGATAGCTTGTTACCACTTCATGAAGAGCTGCAATACCCAGAGCTCTCTCATAAATATGTTGATGTTGGTTCAGGTTGTGGATTTCCTGGTTTAGCTATAGCTATAGCAATGCCAAATTCAAATATTACTCTTTTAGATTCTTCAAGTAAAAAAACGACTTTTTTAAAAGAAGTATCTAAAGAAATTGGATTGCATTCTCGGATAACAGTTGTAACTGAGCGGGCTGAGGTAGCAGGTAGAGATCCATACCTTCGAAGTAATTTTGACTATGCAATTGCTAGAGCAGTTGCCTCTGCAAATGTAGTAGCAGAATATCTCGTGCCTTTTTTAAATTCGACAGGGCAGGCGCTCATATTCAGAGGAAGTTGGAATGCAACAGAGCAACTAATGCTAAAAAAAGCCTTAACTGAACTACATGCAGAGATTCAACAAACACATAAATTCGTTCTACCTAACAATCGCGGTATTAGGAACATTATTAGAATTAGTTCTATTAATAAATGTCCTAATCAATATCCGAGATCAATTGGAAAACCAACAAAACAGCCTTTAGGTTACTAAATTCCCCATAATCTATCTCTTCTTTCTCCCCCCAATCTATCTCTCAATTTTCTAAGTACAAAAGGTATTTCAGAGCTCCATGGACTATTAATCAAAACTTTTTGCAAGTCATCCTCGCTCACTTCACAATCCAAGCAATCTGCATTTGAGCCTGGGAACCAATGTCCTCCTCTTCCTAGAAGACCATAACGATCTTTAGCAAAGCTTTCCATATCCCAAGCCTCTAATAGGTTATTTAACCACAATAAAATCGGTATATTAATCTCTCCTGGAGTTTGATCCCAACTAGGTAAACCTATATGCCAAGTAGTCAACCATGACTCTCCAAGCGAATCACATGAGGCATCTTTTAGACGCTTTTGTATGTTATTAATTACCGCATGCATGGTATCCATTTTATAAATTGCACTTAAATGAATATCAAGATCTTCAGGCTTTGACGCTCCAACACTTAATGTATGAACTCTTTTATCACTCAAGCAAAACAGATCATTAAATTCTATTGGATGTAAAGGACTACATAAATTTAAAAGTTTCAATGACGGTGTATGTAAATGGCCTCCCTTGTCAGTAGGGCTGATAATAAAAACTCCCATATCATTAGCATTCGCTACTTGTAATGCTCTTTTATTTTCCTGACGAATAAAGTACCAATGCAAGTTAACATAATCAAAAAGCCCTGTTTCAATTGTTTTAATTATCAGGTCAACATTTGCATGAGTTGAGAAGCCAACATGATCAACAAGACCATCTTTTTGCCAACGACGAACAATCTCTAGGCATCCATTTGGACGAATAGTCATGTCTAAATGCTCAGGAAGATTGATACCATGAATAGCTAATAAATCAATTTTCTTAGAACCTAATCTACTCATACTTAACTCAAGTTCTTTCTCAAATATTGAAGGATTATTGTTTGGTGGTATTTTTGTCTGCACAATTCTTTTTGGGTCATCAATTTGATCGAAAGCCCAACCTATCTGGCGTTCTGATGTTCCATAATGACGAGCAGTTTCTATGTGGTGCATACCTTTTTGAGACGCATACTTAATAGTTTTTTGCAAGATTTCTTGTTGTTGATTATTAATCTCGTTGGGATCTAAATCCTTCCAGCTTTGTTGAAAGCGCATGCCTCCAAGAGATAAGACTGGCATCTGAATCTCTGTTCGCCCAAATCTTCTGCTAGGTATTAAATTGGTTTTAGTATCTTTCATTCGTGCCACTTCTAAACTTTAAAATCAAGTAACAGGTGGTAAACCTAAATTCCTAAAACGATGATTTTTTATCACTTCTTCCAATTTAACTAAGTCCTCAAAAGAAACCCAATCTATACAATCAACAGGACAGGTATCTATTGCTTCTTGAATTAATTCCTCACTATCTCCATCTTGTCTAAACGCCCGAGCTCTGCCCTGCTCGGGCTCCATTGCAAAAGTATTCGTAGCAACTGAGCTGCAATATGTACAACCAATACATTTCCTCTCATCAACCCATACAGCTTTTTCTTTTAATTTCCCACCTAATACAGGATCCCTACCGTTTAGTTTGAAATCTTCGTTACTAGCAGCTTCGAAAGCAGCATTAGGATTATGAATAGCAGAAGATTGCTGGTATTCATGTGACCTAGTTTCAAAAGCTGCGCTAGGGTCAAAAGTCAATTTTAATTAGTGAAATCAAGAGTCCCAACGAGTAACTACCAATTCTATTGAACCATCAAGATTTTCCTTTTGCTCAGAAATTTGAAATCCTTCTTGTGCGGTTGAATCAAGAACAGTGTTTAATGCATAACGTTGAGTGACCTGAGCTAAAAATCTTTCAATAGGTATGGACTGTTTCCAAAGATCTAGATCAGTTACGAGTTCATATGATTTTGAACTTTCATTCCACCTAAATCCAACGTCTGCTCCCTTACTCATCTCAACAATCATTTGAGCTTTTACTGTTTGACCTCTATAGCCTCTAACTAAATTTTCGCCCTCATTCGGTACATACCCTAAATCTATTAGAGCCTGTTTTAAAAACTCTTTTTTACGAAGTTGAGTTTTTACTGTGCTGAAATGTGACATCAGTGAATTTCTGCTGGAATAGTCTGTTTTTGGACCTTTTCACGAAGAAAAGTATCAGAGGTGGGCTCTCTCCTCTCAACGGTGCCTAAGGCATCCTCAAGCTTCTCAGTCAAATCAATACATGCTTCACCAACAAGACCTTCAACGGTTTCTTCAACCCTTCCATCCTGTCGGATTCTAAATCGCAATGTGCGTTGTGGCATGAAAGTTAAGCCCCTAAGGTAAGCATGATATAGAAAAAAACTATAGAAACGCGAATTATTAATTTCAACGAAGTGTTTTTGTACCAAAAATTAAACCAATTGACCGTCATCAATTAATGATTTTAGTTTTATTTGTACCTCCGGATTATCAATTTGTTCCAAAGCTATCCTTGCTTCATACCTAACAGAGGGCTCACGATCATTCAATAAAACAGAAATGAAAGCCTCTTCTACGTGGATTTTGATTTCCTTACTCAAAAGGCTGTAAAGACGACCAAGAGACCAAATACAGTTGCTTCTCACAATGGGTTCACCATCAATTTGCAAACTTTCAAGTAATTGATTAGCCGCTGGTAAAGAGCTTTCTACTGAGTTGAGTCCAACCTCCGCTAAAGAACTTGATGCCCACAATCGAACGGCAGCTACATCTTGTTTTAATGCATTAACCAAAGGTTCTAGAACAGGGGCATCTGAGTAATTTCCAAGACTCCAAGCAGTAGCTTTTCGCACATAAGCATTACTATCAAAACGCAATAAATGCAAAAGAAGGTGGATAGCCTGTGGACAAGGATTTCTACCTAAAGCATAAACAGCGCTCATCCTCACAACAGGAGATGGTTCGTCCAGTAAAGGTACCAAAAGTGGGAGAGCTCTGGAATCCCTATGTTCACAAAAGACTCTTAAACCTTGAAGTCTTTCTTCATTTCCAGATTGAAGCCATTTCAACGCAAGATCACACTCTTTTGATGAATTAACTAGATCATCATCGGTTTTATCAAGTTCGATTTCATCTAATGGATCTCCCGCTATCTGAGCTGCTAATTCTCTAGCCAAGAGATCAGGATCTATGGCTAAATTAGCCAACCCTTCATTACTTAATTTTTGATTTGCATCATTCATAGCTCTGACATAGGAAGAGCAAGTTTAATTAATTGGTGCTGGTGCAAGCATATCCCCAGGCAGCCATATCCGCGCACTGACTGCAAACAAAGCGACACCAAAAAGAGCAACAA
>QCFJ01000007.1 GCA_003280265.1 Prochlorococcus sp. AG-363-G03
GATTCAACAGGAGGCTTTTTAAATGTATAGAAAAACAAATCTCAGACTTTTAATAAATAATAATAACTAATATTATTGAAGATATTTATTATTTTTCTGAATTAGATTTAATTTGATTTGATTTTATTTGCGCTTCATAAGCATCGAGTTTCTCTACTCTCACAAAATCTTCATATGGATCAGAAAAATTACTTTTTTTTATGTCTTTTAGTTTTTTCATATAAAAAATATCGGTAAAAATTGAGCATGATTGTCTCTTTTATGCAGCGGTATCACTCTTTAACCCCCTATTACGGCTGCCTTTGAACCATCTCATTTGATGAGTAATACGATGCCCATTAGGGTATAAGTAATTAAGATTTTCAATAGTTTCTCTTGTAATCACCTTTTCATTTTTATTAACAATATCTTGAGAATGATCAGTCTTGTCTTGATTAAATTGCATAAAAAATAATTTCACTAAACTATTAAAAACATCAAATTCATAGATTGATGTTCGTAATGAACAAAGTGATGATTTTCAAACGAAAATTATCCAATTAAACAGATTCACTTTCTAAAGCTATTTTTCAAAATAAGTTATTAATTTAAGTTGAATTCCTCATACATAAAAAAGACAGCTAAATTAGCTGTCTTTTTTATGTAGAAATTAATCTTGTCTATTTTTAACTTAAAAATATTTAAACGGGAAAAATATCTTATCAGGGCCTGCAAGCATAACTGAAGCAGCAATAAGGGCAGTTACTACTTGAACACCAATAAATTGTTTTTGAAGATATTTATATGAACCAGTTTCAGAAAGCTCAACTGATGGTTCATTCTCAGGTAATCCATAATAATAAATTTGAGAAATCTGAAAAAAGATAACTAAACCTGCTATTGCAGCTAAAGGATTAAACCCACCAAATGTGATTGTTGAAAAAGGAATTGTTGAGTAAACCATTAAAAAAGGCATTGCTCTGAACTGCTTATTATTACAGCATTAATTTGAGAAAATGCTTAATTCGCTAATAGACTGAAATCTAAAATTAATTAAAATTCAAAAAATACAATTAATCGAGTTCCAGACAGCTTTATTTTGAGAGACTTGAAAAACACCAGTTAATTATTTTTAGGTCTAGCTTTTGTAACCCTAATAGCTCTACCCATCCATTCAACATCTTGAAGATCATCAATTGCTTTTTGTTCTTGTGCATCATCACACATATCAACAAAAGCGAACCCTCTTTTTCTTCCTGTTTCCCTTTCTAATGGCAGCTTACAATTAGTAACTTCACCATAACTGCTAAAAACACCAACAATATCTTCGATCTCAGCATCAAATGAGAGATTACCTATGTAAATAGTCATTGGGTAACGGACCTATCAAGAAACAATGAATCGTCCGAAAAGTTGAAAACCTCAATGATTTGGCTAATAAGCAAAAAATTAAGAAAGCTAATTGAATAATTCATTAGGGAGTCTAGATCTTTGTTCTCCCAAAAAGGACAAAACAAAAATATGCTTTATCGTCCTGTAAAATTATTTAATAGAATTTTTTATCTTTTTGACTCAAGTAACTGTTGGAGAAAACGAAGGCATCGAATCAGCACTTCGCCGCTTTAAGCGTCAAGTTTCCAAGGCCGGCATCTTTGGAGAATTAAAGCGCCTGCGTCATCATGAAACTCCTGTTGAAAAATATAAGCGTAAATTGCAACAAAGACGTAGAAGCAGAAGAAGATAAATAAAATTAGAAAGTTATACCTAGGGTAATCAAATGCAAAAAGAAAACTGTTGGGTTTGGTTCAAAGGTTCAATCAAAGATGGAGGGATATGGAAGGGAGGATTCACTTATCAAAAAGATTGCAATCCTGGAGTGCTTATTCAAAATCCAGGATATGTACAATGTCGAGTACCTGACTGGAGAATTAGCACTACAGAGCCACCAGATAAATCAATAGGACCAAACATACCTGAAAATTCTGTTTGGAAAATTTTATAAATTCATGAATCATCTCAAACTTTTTTTTATTTCTAGTGCACGTTCACACCAAAAAGAGGAGCTAGATACTTCACAACAGCTGGAGTAATTAATAAAACAGCTATCAATCTAAATGCATGGATTGCTGCTACGGCAGCTCCTACTCCAAGATCTGCTCCAACTAGACTCATTCCGAGAGTCCCTCCAGGAGCAGAACCCAGCAAAGCTATTAATGGATCAATTCCAAACAAACGGACTACCAAAAACCCAACCAAGAGACCTGTAAGAATCAAAGTAAAAGTAATTACCATAGCTGGCTTCCAAAGAGTTTGTAGCTCTGAAAGAGTATCTCGATTAATTCCAGTACCAATAACGGTGCCTACACCAATTCCAAGCAAAGTTTTGGTACCCATCGGCCATTGAGCAGGTTCAAATTGACCACTTATGCTTAAGCATCCTGCCGCCAAAATCGAGCCCAGAAGTGGAGCCGCAGGGATACCACTAAGAAGCATCAAACTTCCAAGAGCAGCGCCACTGAGCATGTATATAATCAAAGTCATTGGAGGATTCATAATCCAATCGTTAAAGCAATAACTTTAGTCTGGTCTATTTTTTGTTTTTTAAATCAATTGATCAATATCAATTAAAAAAGCGTCAATAAAAACTTTTCCTTTAAACTTAGTTGTTGATCATCAAAATTGAAAAGAATATAAAAACGCCTCCATAACTAAGTTTTGCCTAAATTTTAAATGGGCTTGAGTTTTTTTGCTATTTACCATTAGTCTAATTTTCATTCAAAAAGGTCAACATATTGTTAGTGTTTGTCTTAAAATGATTATTTTTCGTTGTCAATAGATGTCCTAATGAAAGCAAATCTGACTACTGAGTTAAAACTTCTTGGACCTAAACCAAGGGCAAAGATCTTGTACGTCAGACTCCCTTGTAATCCTATTTTCCCCATCGGACCAATTTATCTAGCAGATCATGTACATAAATGCTTTCCGAAAATTAAACAATTAATTATAGATTTAGCTTCATTACCAATTTTAGATGTCGAAAGAATATTGATAAGTAGTATCAAAAAATTTAAACCAACACTATTAGTTTTTTCATGGAGAGATATACAAATTTATGCACCTGTAGATGGAAGAGGTGGAAATCCATTACAAAATTCATTTGAAGTTTTTTATGCTCGAAACCCTCTCAAGAAAATTCGCGGTGCTTTAGGTGGTTTTCAACTATTAAAAAGTCATTATGGGGAGATATGGAGAAACCAAAGATTAATTAGAAAGGGATTAAAACATGCAAAGAAATATAATCCAAATACTAATGCAATCGTAGGTGGAGGTGCTGTTAGTGTTTTTTATAATCAATTAAAAAATTCACTTCCCAAAGGTACTATTATCTCTTTAGGAGAAGGAGAGCTTTTAATAGAAAAATTAATAAGAGATGAATCAATAATTGATGAAAGATGTTTTATTGTTGGCGAGTCTCCCAGAGAAAAATTGATTCACGAGAAGCCAAATAATATTATTAAAACAGCATGTGATTATGAATATATTCAATCTATCTGGCCTGAATTTAAATGGTATTTAGATGGTGGCGACTTCTATATTGGAGTACAAACAAAAAGAGGATGTCCACATAATTGTTGTTATTGTATCTACACAGTTATTGAAGGTAAAAAAGTAAGAATCAATCCAGTAAGTGAGGTTATTAAAGAAATCAAACAACTTTACAACCTAGGTGTTCGCGGCTTTTGGTTTACTGATGCCCAATTCATACCCTCCAGAGGACATATTCAAAACGCCAAAGATATTCTTCAAGCTATATGTGATGAAGGGTTGAATGATATTCATTGGGCCGCATACATAAGAGCTGACAATTTAGATGAAGAATTAACAGAATTAATGGTTAAAACAGGTATGAGCTATTTCGAAATTGGAATAACTTCCGGATCTCAAGAACTTGTCAGAAAAATGAGAATGGGATACAACTTAAAAACAGTTCTGAAAAATTGTGAACTTTTAGCAAAAGCCGGTTTTAATGCACAGGTTTCAGTAAATTATTCATTCAATGTTATAGACGAGCGTCCAGAAACAATAAGACAAACAGTTGCTTACCATAGAGAATTAGAGAAGATTTTTGGTGCTGATATTGTTGAGCCTTCTATATTTTTTATAGGACTTCAGCCTCATACTCTACTCGAGGAGTATGGACTAAAAAAAGGTTTGTTAAAACCTGGGTACAACCCCATGAGTTTAATGCCTTGGACGGCAAGGAAACTTCTCTGGAATCCAGAACCAATGGGCAAAGAATTTGGAAGAGTTTGCTTGGAGGCCTTTGATAAAAATCCAAATGATTTCGGTAGAACTGTTATGGACTTATTAGAAAGAGATTATGGGGTTTCTTCGTTAGATGAAGCATTAACTGTTGAAGCTAAAAACCGACCGGTTCTAGAAAAAAGTCTTCGTTGAAAGAATATCGTAATTAACAAAATTATTATCCCAATTACACTTCCAATTGGATTCACCATATTTTTACTTGGTCCTATTAAAAAATAAGGAGTATCAATAGAAAAACTTACCATTCCCGAATCAATAAGATACCAAATACTAACTAATCCTCCATGCAAACCTACACATCCCCATAACGAACCACTATCAATAGTTCGTCTTAAAGTTAGAACTATTCCAAATAAAAACAGACCACTCAAAAAAGGAATTAAAGCTAATAAACCAATATCAGATCTATAATGCGCAAAACTAAAAATTATAGATTGAAAAATCATTCCTCTTCTAAAACCATACAAAAGAACCATTTCCTTCATTAACCATCCACGAAAAATTATCTCTTCAGCAAAAACAATACCCACTATTAATAATATTGCATTTATTAATTGATCAAACTTGATATAGTCAATTCTATCAATCCAGCCACATAATAGCAAAAATAGAAAAAGAATCATTATTAAAAAAACTGAAAATATAAATCCACTCAGAAATAGTTTTAATGATGCAAATTTATTTTTAAAATCTAATCCTATAGATATCCATAAGTGATCAGTTTTCCATCTGATTTTCCCCCAGCTGGGTAAAAGACTTAGAAATAATATGAATGTAATTATGGTACCTATAATACTTAAGTTATTTGAAGTAATATCTCTATAAAAAAAGGAAAAAAATTGACTAATAAACCATCCTGCAGGATATAGAAACAAAAAAAGAGTGAATGTTGGTATCCATTGCATCTTTTGATGCAACCATCTATTCCAAAACCTGTTAATTAATGATTTCAGCTTTCTATTTCTATAGAACTGGTTAGGCCTTTTGCCTTTAAAGATTCAGAATAAAATTCAGCAGGTTCTAAGTCACAGACGATAACAAGTCCTATACCAGTTTTATGCGTTTCCAACATAATACTCAAGGCATCCTGTTCACTTAATTGTGGAACAACCTGCCTTAAAGTTTCAACAACATAATCCATTGTATTAACTGGATCATTGTGAAGTAAAACCTTATACTTTGGTGATGTTTTTCGAACTCGCTGAACTTCCCGATCAATAACCGCAGTATCACCATCTGTTTTATTTGTAGAATCAACCATAATTAAACTGCAGGGATGAACAGCACTTTTTAAGAAGGAACCTACCATGAGATTACGCATTAAAGTTTTACAATCTTTTGCATAGCTTTTTCGACATTTTCTCTACTGTTGAAGGCGGACAATCGAAAATATCCTTCCCCAGCAGCTCCAAAGCCACTTCCTGGTGTGCCAACGATATTTGCATTTTCTAGTAATAAATCAAAGAAATCCCATGAGCTCAAGTTATTAGGAGTTTTAATCCATGCATACGGGGCGTTAATTGCGCCAAAAACTTCAAATCCTGCAGAAGTCAAATTGGCTTTAATTATTTGAGCATTATCCATATAAAAACTTACTAATTTTTTGATTTGAATTTGCCCTTCTTCAGAATAAACGGCTTCCGCACCTCTTTGAATAATATAACTTACCCCATTGAATTTAGTACTTTGTCGACGATTCCATAATGACCACAAATCAACTTTTTCCTCACCTGCTTTACCTTTTAAAGACTTTGGAATAACTGTAAAAGCACATCTTGTCCCAGTGAATCCTGCATTTTTTGAAAAAGAACGAAACTCAATTGCACATTCTTTAGATCCCTCAATTTCAAAAATTGAATGAGGAATGGAGTCATCTTTAATAAAAGCCTCATAAGCAGCATCAAAAAGAATCAACGAATCGTTTTCTTTTGCATATTCAACCCATGAAACTAATTGTTCTCTTGTTGCTACTGCCCCAGTTGGGTTGTTAGGGAAACAAAGATAAATTAAATCAAATTTTTCTTTTGGTATTTCTGCCTCAAATCCATTCTCTGAATTAATTGGGATATAACTTAAACCTTTATATTCTCCCGATGAGTTTGCTACTCCTGTCCTTCCTGTCATGACATTAGTATCAACGTATACAGGATAAACAGGATCAGTTACGGCTATTTTATTATCCTTACCAAGAATATCTAAGATATTGCTGCTATCACATTTTGAGCCATCTGAAATAAAAATTTCTTCTGGTGAAATCTCGCAACCCCTAGATAAATAATCATTCTGAGAGATACTTTCGCGAAGCCATTGATAGCCCTGCTCTGGGCCATAGCCCTTAAAGCCCTCATGGGTTCCCATCTCTTCAATAGCCGCTTTCATCGCTTCACGACAAGCCAAAGGCAGAGGCTCAGTAACATCACCAATTCCTAGCCGGATTAAATCAATATTTGGATTTTTAGAGTTAAAGTCTTTAATTCTTCTAGAAATCTCTGGGAAAAGATACCCTGCTTTTAATTTCAGGTAATCAGCATTAACTTGTACCACTGGAGAATCGGTAAGATTTAATCCAAGGATAATCCCTTAAACAGCTTTAAATCTCCAAACATGATTTATTCCATAATTAAGAACTAATTTTTTAATAAGATCAGATCCTTAAATTATTAACCAAAAAATGATCTTGTGTTATTATGTTCCTAGAACAAAGAAAGGGTTTAAGCCCTTAATGTTCTTAATTAACGCCAGATTTTCTTAAAGAGACACCTACATTAAACGCTGGTAACTCCAGCATTTTTAACCGGACTATATTTAATTCGAATTCCGAACAGTATTCTAAAATCTCTTTAATTTGCTTTGGCGTTATAACTTTCCAAATGTTCTACTTGCAGTTTTTCTGCTAATCAATTTTTTAATAGCTTGAAAAAGCTCAACATTGTATATGCCCCAGCAAATTGTGATTGCTGAGCATTTGCGAATTGCCGCTCTGCTCGCTGATGAGAAAATAGATGAATTAATCGTGGCTCAAGGTAGCTACCAAATCGGAGATATTTTCTTAGGGACAGTTGAAAATGTTCTTCCAGGTATAGATGCTGCTTTTGTCAATATTGGTGAAACTGAAAAAAATGGTTTTATCCATGTCAATGATTTAGGTCCACTTAGATTAAAAAAAGCAACTTCAGGAATAACAGAGCTGCTCGAACCAAAGCAAAAGGTTTTGGTTCAAGTAATGAAAGAACCTACTGGATCAAAAGGACCAAGGTTAACTGGGAACATCGCTCTACCAGGAAGATATCTTGTACTCCAGCCTTATGGACAAGGTGTAAATATTTCTAGAAGAATAAGCACAGAAAGTGAAAGAAATCGACTTAGAGCATTAGGAGTATTGGTCAAGCCGCCTAGCACTGGGCTTTTAATAAGAACAGAAGCAGAAGATATTTCTGAAGAATTTTTAATTGATGATCTTGAAAATCTTCTCAAGCATTGGGAGCTAATTCAACAAGCCTCTGAGGGTTGTACCCCACCAATTCTTTTAAATAGAGATGAAGACTTTATTCATAGAATTCTTAGAGATAATATCGGTCAAAATGTAACTCAAATTGTAGTAGATAATACTGAAGCAATTGCTCGAGTCAAGAATTTCCTTGGCAAGGATAATAAAGAATTAGCAATAGAGTTGCATAGTGATTCACAAAATATATTAGAAAAATATAAAGTTATTTCTGCAATAAATGATGCATTAAAACCTAGAGTTGATCTCCCCTCTGGCGGGTATATAATAATAGAACCAACAGAAGCATTAACGGTTATAGATGTCAACTCAGGCTCATTTACACGATCTGCAAATTCTAGAGAAACAGTTTTATGGACTAATTGTGAAGCAGCCATAGAAATAGCAAGACAATTGAAATTAAGAAATATTGGTGGGGTTATTATTATTGATTTTATAGATATGGATACGAGAAGAGATCAACTCCAATTATTGGAACATTTCACATCTGCCATAAATGGAGACTCAGCTAGGCCACAAATAGCTTCGCTAACAGAGCTTGGACTTGTTGAGCTAACGAGAAAAAGACAAGGTCAAAATATATATGAACTATTTGGGAAAAACTCTTCTCATTCCCAAGGTCAAGCTCATCTTCCAAGCATCACAATTCAAGACATAAATCCAACAACCTCATCTGAAGTTGGTGTAATCAATTCAACTTTAATATCAAGTGAAGAAATCCAACCTTCACAAGAGAATAATTTAAAGAAGAAGCGTATAAATAAGACAAAAGATACAGACACAAATCTAGTCAGCGATGAAAAAAAATTATCAATAGATAATTCGAAATTTTTCCCAAAAGAGAACATCGGAGATGATATTGCTAAAGAGATCATCAATAAAAAGCAAGAGAATAAATTAATAAATATAACCATGAATGAGCATGAAGAAATTGTATATAGCTCAATGGGATTTAATCCTATCTTAATTTTAGATGAGCCTCCATTATATAAGAATTATACGGTTAATATAATCCGTCCTGGAATTAAGGAAGAAGGAAAAGAGATTAATAAGATTCCTGAGGAAAATCAACAAAAAAACCTTCGTCATTCTGATACTAAAGAAAAAAATGAATATATGATTCCACTTAAAGTAAATAACACCATTGAGAAAGATCAAATTACATCTGAAGAAAAAGAAAATACCGAAGGGAAAGAAATTAATGTTTCCTTTGATGAAGAAATAATTGAATTAGAATCTAGCGAATCTAAAGAAGTTAATGAGGATCCAAGAAGAAAGAGAAGAAGATCATCAGCCTCTTCTTAAGCATGCGTAATCTCAAATATCTGATTGCGGGTGTTGATGAAGTAGGCAGAGGTTCTTTATTTGGCCCTATTTTCGCAGGGGCTGTAATATTAAGCAAAGAAAACGAATCAAAACTCTTATCTCAAGGTTTAAAAGACAGTAAAAAATTAAGCCATAGACAAAGAGATAAATTAGTTCCTTTGATCAAAGAGAACTCAATAGCCTGGTCAATAGGCCAAGCTTCAGCAAGAGAAATTGATAGTTTCGGCATCCGTGAGGCTACTGAAAAAGCAATGGTAAGAGCATTAGAAAAATTTTCGTCTCCACCAGACTTAGTTCTTGTAGACGGAATATTTCCCATTCGCCTGTGGCCAAGAAAACAGAAAACACAAGTTCGAGGAGAGAGTCATTTCCCTTCAATTGCTGCTGCCAGCGTTTTAGCAAAAGAAGCAAGAGATGAATTAATGAAACGACTAGCTCCCTTATACAGTTTTTATGGACTAGAAAAAAATAAGGGTTATGGAACTGCATTCCATAGAAAACAATTAATCCATTCAGGTGCAACAAGACTTCATCGAAAAAGTTTTCTCTCCAGACTAAAAATGGATTAAATTTATTTGGTAACTAATTTTCTTTACACCAATTTTCAAAGTCACCAATTAGCTGCTTCTCAACTCTGCTCTTAATTCCCAATAATATTCCATTCAATATCGATTCCCCAGTGGTCTCGAGCATTTTGGGAGGAATTAATCTCAATAGCTGAGGCTGACTGACTGTTACGCCCAAAAGCGCTTCCCCTTCAAGAGCTGATGGTTTTGCCTCCAGAGTTGCATCTAAGGTTAAATCAAAATCTTCTACAAACCCTAAGCCTTCCAATTGACTTTCAGTGACATACATTCTGATTTTTCTATCACTATTTTCTACCCCTATTGACACCACTGGATTTATCTGAAGTTGAAAAACCTTAAAACTTGTGACTTCGTACTTAAAGCTTCCTGGCCCCAAAGGAGTCAATTTTTTTGGATCAAGCATTGCTCCTACAACTCTTTCCTGTTGTAGGAGATAATCAGGTAGTTGATCCTCATTTTTTTGAACAACTAGATCAATTTTTTGTCGTGCTGTAAAGGCAAGAGACATTATCAAAAACTTGCTCAGTTTGATCTTATCGGCATTTACCCCTTTTTTTTATTCTAATGTCAACTCGAGTGGCTTACCTTGGACCCAAAGGAACATACGCTGAGAAGGCCGCAAAAGCCCTAGCAGCCTTAGAAAATATTGACTCACCACAATTCTCTCCATGCAAAGGATTAAGATCTGTGGTGGAAAATCTTGCAAACAATCTTTGTGAAGCAGCCGTAGTACCAATTGAAAATTCAGTAGAAGGTGGCGTTACTACAACATTAGATTCTCTATGGATACATAAAAATTTATTTATTCATAGAGCCTTAGTGCTTCCCATCAAACACTCATTAATAAGCAGCGGATCACTATCAACTATTTCAGAAGTACTCTCTCATCCTCAGGCAATAGCTCAATGCAGCCAGTGGCTAAATGACAATCTTCCAAATGCAGTTCATTTGCCAACTAATTCAACAGCAGAAGCAATAAGGATGGTGAAAGGAAGCTCATTTAGAGCAGCAATAGGATCCAAAGATGCAAATGAGGAACTAAATATTCTTGCTTATCCCATTAATGATATTGAAGGCAATTGCACTAGATTCATTCTTCTTAGAAAAAAGAATATTAAAGTTGATGGCAATAAGGCAAGCATAGCTTTTTCTCTTAAATCAAATAGTCCAGGCGCATTACTTAAAGCATTAAATTGCATAGCAAATCTTGGTCTGAACATGAGTCGTATTGAGTCTCGTCCCTCTAAAAGAGAACTAGGCGAGTATGTCTTTTTCATAGATCTTGATTTAAATAATTCTAGTGAAAAAGACTTTACAAAAATAACTGAAGATTTATCTCCACTTTGCAATCAAATAATTAATTTTGGATGTTATTTTAGTTCAGAAATTGAGTAATTTATCCTCTTGATTTGAAAACTCCAAATTTCATCAAACCTGTTGAGAAAGACCATCTCATCATTAAAATTGTTGGTATTTCTCTGAATGCTTTTAGTAACGATCTAAAGCCTAATTTCAATATAGATGAAGGTCTTCTAAATCCTTCATATATAGATTCATTCCAAGATTGAATTGTATATTTTGTCCAATTAGAGGTTTCTACAGAGCCTCCACAATAAGGACTATTTAATAAGTTTTTTTTGAATCCTTCAATACTTGAAAATTCAGGATGCGTCCATTGAATTAAAAGTTGATTCATGATGAACTTTTCCAAGAAATTTAATGGATTCTTTATTGAATCTCTTTGATTCCAATCTGCAATTGCCAAAATACCACCAGGTCTAAGTACTCTTAGCATCTCATCTGCATAAGTTTGTTTATCAACAATATGAGGCCCCGCTTCAACGCTCCAAACGCCGTCAAAGCTTCCTTTCTCAAACCTCAAGTCAAGAGCATTCATCACTTCAAAGCGACAAAAGTCATTATTAATAGTTAACTCATTTGCTCTTCTAATTTGTGCCTCACTTATAGAAATACCAACAACATCAAATCCATAATCATTAGATAATATTCTGGAACTTCCGCCTATCCCGCATCCCACATCTAATATTCTTGATCCTTTTGGTAATTTATCCAAACCACTCCAACGTACTAATTCGTGAACAAAATCAACCTTCGCTTTTCTAAAATCCTTTTTTGATCTTGGTTTTTCGTAAAAGCCTAAATGAATATGCTCACCCCAGAGATTTTCTAGTAAACGATCATTAGTCCAAGAATCATATGAGGATGCAACACTATTAACAGACTCATATTTACGACTTTGCCTGAGCCATTGAGTACTTAAAGTTAATAGAAAGAAAAGGCTAAATATAAAAAATAATATCCATTGCATAATTAATTGTTGGCTTGATCTGCGTTTGAGAAAGTATCTTTTAAAGCTGTTCTTGCAGCCAGTTGCCTTCTTGTGTGATCAAGAAGTTCATATTCTCTTTCCAGGCGATGATAAGTATTTGTTAATTCTAATAAATTTTGCTGTTCACTTGCTACGGGACCTCCAAGATGAGCTGCGATCCAAAAAGACAATTCTCTAGGGATATCGGGCAAAGAATCAGGGAGTTCTTTCTCGGATTCAGTTAATTTTGAGGTTAGAGAAACGACATCCCTAAGGGCAATAGAGACGGAATTCTTAAGTTCTAATAGTTTTTTTTGATCTGAAGTTTGATCATCATCAACCCAACTAACTAAAGCGTTAATAAAAGGCGTTTCGCTAATGATTTCTAAGATTCGAAATCTTTGCTGTCCAATAGTAACAATATTGCTTCTTCCATCTTGTGAAGTTTGATGCTTAATAATCTCAGCACAACAACCAACATCAGCCATTTTTTTCGCGATTGGATCCCATCTAACGACTCCAAAACGGCTGTCTGACTTCAAAACAGATTGAAGCATAACCCTATATCGAGTCTCAAAGATATGAAGAGGCAGGTACTCCTGAGGAAAAAGCACAACCTCAGGCAATGGGAAAAGTGGTAGCTCCCTAACTGAAAGTTCGCTCAAATGAGTATTCCTAATTAAACATATCCTAGATAATCAATCTCTTGTTTGAGAGAAAAAGATCTAGAGCTTAACTTCTATATCAACTCCACTTGGGAGGTCCAACTTCATTAGAGCATCTATAGTCTTTGCTGAAGGACTGTAAATATCAATAAGTCTTCTGTGTGTTCGTGTTTCAAAATGCTCTCTAGAATCTTTATCAACATGAGGGGAACGCAGAACACAGTAGATTTTTCGCTTTGTAGGTAGAGGAATAGGCCCAATTGCAGAAGCAGCTGTTGTATCTGCAGTCTCTATTATTTTTTCGCAAGACAAGTCAAGCATTCTTCTATCAAAAGCCTTTAAGCGTATGCGTATTTTTTGCTGTGCAATTGCAGTTGACATAATTGAATTACCAAAAGCTAATTAGGTTTTCGAGGTTCTTTAAAATATGAACTGATTAGTTCATTTGGTTTTTAATCTAGAGGATGACCTGAATGAATTACAAGTCATCCTCAGAATCATCACTCAATAATTTTGGAAACCACTCCAGCACCAATAGTACGTCCTCCTTCGCGAATTGCGAATCTCATACCTTGTTCTATAGCAACAGGAGAAATCAATTCCCCTGTCATTTTAATTCTGTCACCAGGCATGACCATTTCAACATTGCTTCCATCGTCTGATGTGAATGCTGTAATTTGACCAGTTACATCTGTAGTACGGATATAAAACTGAGGGCGATAACCTGCGAAGAAAGGGGTATGGCGTCCACCTTCTTCTTTTTTCAATACATAGACTTCACCCTCGAATTTAGTATGAGGGGTGATCGATCCTTTTTTAACAAGAACCATTCCTCTTTCAATATCTTCTTTTTGAATACCTCTCAAAAGAAGTCCTACGTTATCACCAGCCATACCCTCATCAAGAAGCTTTCTAAACATCTCTACTCCAGTGACAGTTGTAACTCTCGTATCTCTAATACCTACAATTTCAACCTCTTCTCCAACTGTTACTTTTCCTCTCTCGATTCGTCCTGTAGCAACTGTTCCACGACCAGTAATTGAGAAAACGTCCTCAACAGCCATTAAGAAAGGTTTATCAACTTCACGTTCTGGTTCTGGAATTGAAGAATCAACAGCAGTCATCAATTCATCTATTTTTGTTTCCCAATCTGCATCTCCCTCAATAGCTTTTAATCCTGAGACTTGAACAACAGGTATGTCATCTCCAGGAAAGTCATAACTTGTGAGAAGTTCACGAATCTCCATTTCTACAAGTTCGATCATTTCTTCATCATCGACCATGTCACATTTGTTGAGTGCAACAACCAATGCAGGCACCCCAACTTGTTTGGCCAAGAGAATATGTTCTTTTGTTTGTGCCATTGCTCCGTCAGTGGCTGCCACAACGAGAATCGCACCGTCCATTTGCGCAGCACCTGTGATCATGTTTTTTACATAATCAGCGTGGCCTGGGCAATCAACGTGTGCGTAGTGCCTTCCATCAGTTTCATATTCAACGTGAGCAGTATTGATTGTGATTCCACGTTCACGCTCTTCTGGAGCTCCATCGATTTCAGCGTAATCTTGCGCTTCGGCTTGACCTTTTTTGGCTAAAACCTTTGTGATTGCAGCAGTAAGTGTTGTCTTGCCATGGTCAACGTGGCCAATAGTACCTATGTTGACGTGAGGTTTGTTCCTCTCAAACTTCTCGCGAGCCATTTTTTTAAAGAATCGGGGGGTGGTTAGTAAATTTTAGAGATCAGGAATTGCCCTGATTCTTGGAGATAATTGCTTCAGCAACATTACGAGGGACTTCCTCGTAGGTGCTGAACTCCATTGAGAAAATACCCCGACCTTGAGTCATTGATCGGAGTTGAGTGGCATAGCCAAACATTTCGGCTAATGGCACTTTTGCTTGGACTTTGGATTGTCCATCATCGATGGATTGACCTTCGACCTGACCTCGCCTAGAGGACAGGTCTCCAATTATAGAGCCTAGGAAGTCCTCTGGGACTTCTACCTCAACTTTCATCATAGGCTCTAGAAGGACAGGATTGCACTTCTTGATTCCATCTTTGAAAGCCATTGAGCCAGCAATTTTGAAAGCCATTTCTGATGAATCAACATCATGATAAGAGCCATCAACCAAAGTGACTTTTACGTCAATAAGAGGATAACCTGCAATTACTCCAGATTCACATGTTTCCTTCATCCCTGATTCCGCAGGTTTTATGTATTCTTTTGGAACTGCTCCACCAACAATTTTATTGACAAATTCAAAACCAGTTCCTGGCTCAGCTGGCTCAACTTCGATAACGACATGTCCGTATTGACCTTTACCACCTGTTTGCCTGGCAAACTTTCCTTCTCCAGATGAACTAGCTCGAATAGTCTCCCTGTAAGAAACTTGAGGTGCTCCAATGTTCGCCTCAACCTTGAATTCTCTCAACATACGGTCAACAAGAATCTCAAGATGGAGTTCACCCATTCCAGCAATGACCGTTTGATTTGTTTCTTGATCGGTGCTTACTCTGAAGGTAGGATCTTCCTCTGAAAGTGCGGTTAAAGCTTTACCGAGTTTTTCCATATCACCTTTTGTCTTCGGCTCAACAGCAACTGAAATAACAGGTTCGGGAATAAAGAGAGTTTCCAATACGATTGCATCATCAGAGGCGCATAAAGTATCTCCAGTAGTTGTATTTTTTAGTCCTAATACAGCTCCTAGATCCCCCGCCCTTAGCTCATCAACCTCTTCACGGTCATCAGCTTTCAAAATGATTAATCTTGATATTCTCTCTTTTGCATCCTTAGTTGAGTTGAGAACATAACTTCCTTTTTCAAGGACGCCGGAATACATTCGAACAAAAGTCAATTTCCCATATGGGTCTGACATTACTTTGAATGCAAGCGCACTGAATGGAGCACCATCGTCGGAAGGCCTTACAGCTTCTTTACCATTAGGAAGAAGACCTTGAATAGGAGGTACATCAACGGGGGCAGGTAGATAATTAACAACAGCATCAAGAAGCAACTGAACACCTTTATTTTTAAAAGCTGAACCACATAACATTGGAACTAAGCCATGCTTAAGAACACCTTCCCTAATTCCAGACTTCAATTGATCAACAGTTAATTCACCATTTTCAAGAAATGCATCTAATAATTCCTCATCAGTTTCAGCTATCGACTCCATTAATTTAGAGCGCCAATCAGAAACTAAATCAACCATGTCGGAGGGAACCTCAGTCTCTTCAATATCTTTGCCTAAATCATCTTTATATATATATGCTTTATTACCTACAAGATCAATAATACCTTTCAGATCATTCTCGGCTCCTATAGGTAATTGAATTGGTACTGCATTAGCTTTCAATCTATCTTTAATTTGTCCATGGACCTTGAGGAAATCAGCACCTGTTCTATCCATTTTATTCACAAAAACCATCCTTGGGACGGAATATCTATCAGCTTGTCTCCAAACCGTCTCGGATTGTGGTTGAACACCACCCACAGCACAAAAAACAGCAATAACTCCATCAAGTACTCTCATCGAACGTTCGACTTCAATTGTGAAGTCAACGTGTCCAGGCGTGTCAATGATATTGATACGATGATCATCCCAAGTAGTTGAAATTGCTGCCGCAGTAATTGTTATGCCTCTTTCTCTCTCTTGGGCCATCCAATCGGTAACTGCGGCGCCATCATGGACTTCGCCCATTTTGTGTACAACACCCGAGTAGAAGAGAATTCTCTCAGTACAGGTGGTTTTACCAGCATCAATATGTGCAGCAATCCCGATATTTCTTACTCGTTCCAAAGGAAAGGCTCGTGCCACAGAAAATTCTCCGACTAAAGGGACTTAAAATGCTGGTGGACTCTACAACTCAGCATGCAAAAAAAGAAATATTTTTTGAAATTGAATAGAAAAATTTGAAAAAATCAGTAGCGGTAATGTGCAAAAGCTTTATTTGCTTCAGCCATTTTATGAGTCTCTTCCCTCTTCCTCACTGCGTTCCCAGCCTCATTGGCTGCATCCATGAGCTCCCCGGCAAGTTTTTGAGCCATGCTTCTACCATTTCTTGATCTTGAGAAATTTACCAACCATCTGAGCGCCATCGCAGTCCCTCTTTCTTGACGGACCTCCATGGGAACCTGATATGTAGCTCCGCCTACTCTTCTAGCTCTTACTTCAACAAGAGGTGTAACATTTTTCACTGCTGTTTCAAATAATTCAATGGGATCCGAACCAGTTCGTTCGTTAATCAAACCAAAAGCATCAGAAAGAATTCTTTGAGCTGTTGATTTCTTACCGTGCTTCATCAATCGATGAACCATCATACTTGCCAAACGATTATTGAACTGAGGATCAGGGAGAACAGGTCTTTTTTCTGCTGCGTTTCTTCTTGACATGTAATTAAATTTGTATAAGTGGGAAATTCAATGAATCAAAAATAAGTTTTATTCCTTGGGAGATTTAGCTCCATATTTTGATCTTGACTGTCTACGGTCTTTAACCCCAGCGGTATCAAGAGTTCCTCTGACTATGTGATATCTCACACCTGGTAGATCCTTGACTCTTCCGCCCCTAAGCAAAACTACGGAGTGCTCTTGAAGGTTGTGACCGATACCACCGATATAAGCAGTAACTTCAAAACCTGAGGTTAATCTGACACGAGCAACTTTTCTTAGAGCAGAGTTAGGTTTTTTGGGAGTTGAGGTGTAAACCCTAGTACAAACGCCTCTCCTTTCTGGGCAACCTCGCAAAGCAGGAGATTTTGTCTTTGTTTTTAGAGTCTTTCGCTCTGTTCTTATTAACTGTTGAATGGTTGGCATTAATTTTATATTTGGTCTGGGTTAGACCAGATTCAACAAATCACAAGATTACTCGGTCAAGCACCCAAATTAGGATTTTCTTTTAATTAATATTTTATTTTTATTCAGGTTCAAGCATAAGGGACGAATTTTGAAAGAAAGTTTTGAAGAAAAAACTTGATGGTCGACAAAAATGTTTAAGATGTAACTCTAAGAACTATCAAATCAATCTAATCATTCATTTCAAAGCTTACCGATAGCACTTTTGTAAGAAAAGAAAAAATAGTAAGTTAAAAAACATGCATCAACGACCCTCAAGATCAAATTGGCCTTATTGCGATAGCAGCTATCCAGATGCCTTTTCTGGGGAAAAAGATTCTTGTGGAGTTGGGTTCATAGCAAGCGTAGAGGGCAAGCAAAACAATTGGGTCTTGTCTCAGGCTTTACATGGTCTGAGTTGCATGGAGCATAGAGGCGGATGTGGGGGAGATAGCGATTCAGGTGATGGCGCTGGGATTTTATGCGAAATTCCATGGTCATATCTAAAGCAAGTTTGGCAAACCGCCAAAGAATGTGAGCCTAAATCATCAGGCATAGGGATGATTTTCATGCCTAAAGATGAAAAGAATAGGGAACTATCAAAAAATATATGTGAACAAGAAGCTGAATATTTAGGCTTAACTTCTAAAGGATGGAGAAATGTCCCTGTTGATGATGAAGTTTTAGGAAGACTTGCCAGAGAAAATGAACCCTTTATTACACAATGGATAGTTGATATTCAGGATAAAGAAATTAATCTTGAGGCTTTGCTTTTCAGACTAAAGCAAAGGATTTCAAATCGGGCAAATATAGAATTAAAAGAAGATAAACTAGGTCTCTATATATGCTCTTTAAGTAATAAAACAATTGTATATAAGGGAATGGTCAGATCTGAAATACTGGCTCCTTTTTATAAAGATCTACAGGACGATAGATTTAAAGTTTCATATGCGGTTTACCACAGAAGATTTAGTACGAATACTTTACCAAAGTGGCCATTAGCTCAACCCATGAGACTTTTAGGTCATAACGGAGAAATAAATACACTGCTAGGAAATATAAATTGGGCGAAGGCAACAGAAACGGATATAAGTTCAGTATGGGAAGACAATGCCAATGATCTAAAACCCATTGTCAATAATTTATTTAGTGATTCAGCCAATCTTGATTTAACTCTTGAGCTATTGGTTCGAAGCGGCCGACCAATAACTGATAGCTTATTAACACTTATACCTGAGGCTTTTAGAGACCAACCTGAATTAATAAAAAAACCTGAAATCACTGCTTTTTATGAATACGCCGCAGGGACTCAGGAGCCATGGGATGGGCCAGCATTAATAGTTTTTACTGACGGAAGAAACATAGGAGCAACACTTGACAGAAATGGTCTAAGACCAGCTCGTTATTGCATCACTAAAAATGGATATGTTGTTATGGGATCTGAAACAGGTGTTGTTGAATTAGATGAGAATCAAATTGAAGAAAAAGGTCGGCTAGGACCGGGTCAAATGCTGTCAGTAGATTTAGAAAAAAAGAGGATTTTACGAAACTGGGATGTCAAAGAAGAATCAGCAAACAGATATCCATATTTAGATTGGTTAAAAGCAAATCGTATTAATATAAATAACCAAAATTGGGAAGTAAATAATAAATTTGACAAGCAAGAGTTACTACAGCAACAAATTGCATTTGGATTTAGTGCAGAAGATTTTGATTACATAATTAATAGCATGGCTGCAAATGCCAAAGAACCAACTTATTGCATGGGAGATGATATTCCACTAGCCATACTTTCCAAGAAATCACATATTCTTTATGACTATTTCAAACAAAGGTTTGCACAAGTAACTAATCCTCCAATTGACCCTCTTAGAGAAAAACTTGTTACGAGCTTAGAAATGCACCTTGGTGTTAGGAAAGCGCCATTATCTCCAAAAGCAGAATCAGCAAGACTAGTTCATATTAAATCACCAGTTATTAATGAGAAAGAATTAACTTCAATAACAAAATCTGGTCTTAATTGCAAGAAAATATCTACATTAATTCCTACAAATGATCCTGAACTAAGCCTAGATAAAGGTATTAAATATCTATGTCAAGAAGCAGAAAATTGTGTAATTAATGGCGGAGAAATACTAATCCTTTCAGATAGAAATATTAATCGAGAAAAATCATACATTCCTCCTCTTCTAGCTGTTGCTTCAGTTCATCATCACTTGCTTCGCAAGGGACTAAGGTTAAAAGCTTCAATAATTATAGATACAGCTCAATGCTGGAGTACCCACCATATAGCCTGTCTAATTGGATTTGGAGCAAGTGCAATTTGTCCATGGTTAACATGGGAAACTACTCGCCATTGGTGGCAATTACCTAAAACTCAAAAACTGATTTCCGATGGGAAGTTGTCTAATTTATCCATAGAGATTGCTCAAGAAAATGTTAAGAAAGCAATGGAGGATGGATTAAGAAAAATACTTTCAAAAATAGGAATCTCTGTTTTAGCAAGTTATCATGGAGCACAAATTTTTGAAGCTATCGGTATTGGTGCAGATTTAATTGATTTAGCTTTCAAAGGAACGACAAGTCGTATAGCTGGACTCACTCTTAAAGAATTATCAATCGAGACAATTTCATTTCATAAAAAAGCATTTCCAGCGCTAGAGCAAAAAAAACTTGACTTTAATGGATTTGTTCAATATCGAAATAGTGGAGAATTTCATTTGAATAATCCAGAAATGTCCAAAATTCTTCATGCTGCAGTGAAAGCTGGGCCAGGATATGACCACTTCAAAACTTATCAACAACTACTAGAAAGTCGTCCAGCTACAACCCTAAGAGATCTACTTACTTTTAAAAAAGCAGCACAGCCTTTACCTCTCGATCAAATAGAGAGTGTTGAGAGCATTTGTCAAAGATTTTGCACCGGTGGCATGAGTCTTGGCGCACTATCAAGGGAAGCGCATGAAGTTCTTGCAATAGCAATGAACAGAATTGGAGGCAAAAGTAATAGTGGTGAAGGAGGAGAAGATCCCGCTAGATTCAATATCCTTGAAGATGTTGATGAAAATAATCAGTCAAAAACCTTACCCAATATCAAAGGACTTTTAAATGGAGATACCGCTTGTTCTGCAATTAAACAAATTGCGTCTGGCCGATTTGGTGTAACCCCTGAATATTTAACTAGCGGAAAGCAATTAGAAATCAAAGTAGCCCAAGGAGCAAAACCTGGAGAAGGAGGTCAATTACCTGGAGCAAAGGTTGATGAATACATAGCCAAGCTTCGCAATAGCAAGCCAGGTGTAGCTCTTATTTCACCTCCTCCTCATCATGATATTTACTCTATAGAAGACCTAGCACAACTTATTCACGACCTGCATCAAATAAATCCAACTGCAAAAGTGAGTGTGAAATTAGTTGCTGAAATAGGCATTGGCACAATTGCAGGGGGAGTAGCCAAAGCAAATGCTGATGTAATCCAAATTTCAGGACATGATGGTGGAACGGGTGCCTCGCCACTAAGTTCAATTAAACACGCTGGTTTGCCATGGGAGCTTGGATTAACTGAAGTTCATAGATCTTTATTAGAAAATGGTCTGCGCAAAAGAGTTTTGTTAAGAGCAGATGGAGGTTTAAAAACAGGATGGGATGTCCTGATTGCGGCTTTACTTGGAGCAGAAGAATATGGTTTTGGAACAATCGCAATGATCGCCGAAGGTTGCATCATGGCGAGGATTTGCCATACAAATAAATGTCCAGTCGGTGTTGCAACTCAACAAGAAGGCTTAAGAAAAAGATTCCCAGGTTTACCAGAACATGTGGTGAACTTCTTTATCTTCGTAGCCGAGGAAGTAAGACAATTGATGAGTCAAGTTGGTGTAGCAAAAGTCGAAGATCTTATTGGAAGAACAGATTTATTAATTCAAAGGAACCTAGAACTAACAAAAACAAAAGAGGTCGACCTTTCTAGCCTTCTCAAACCTTTAGAGAACTCAAAAGATCGTTCATGGTTGAGCCACGAAATAGATGCTCATAGCAATGGAGAAGTTCTTGAGAATGCTCTTCTCAAAGATGAAGAAATTTCCAATGCAATTAAGACTCAGGGAAGCATCACTAAAGAAATCTCAATAGTTAACACCGACAGAAGCGTTGGTGCACGGATCTCTGGAGTAATAGCTAAAGAATATGGAAATAAAGGTTTTAAAGGGAATTTAAATTTGATATTTAAAGGTTCAGCGGGACAAAGTTTTGGTGCCTTTATTTTAAAAGGAATGAATATTTCTTTAGTAGGAGAAGCTAATGATTATGTAGGCAAAGGCATTAACGGAGGCACCATTACAGTTGTTCCTGAAATCATCAATCACACATCCAACGCTCAGGTAATACTTGGAAATACATGTTTATATGGAGCAACGGGTGGAAAATTATTCGCCCTTGGAATAGCAGGGGAACGTTTTGGTGTTCGCAATAGTGGCGCTCATGCTGTTATTGAAGGAGCGGGAGACCATTGTTGCGAATATATGACTGGGGGAGTAGTTGTTGTTCTAGGAAAAACTGGAAGAAATATTGGAGCAGGGATGACTGGAGGGATAGCATTTATTCTTGACAAAAAAAATGAACTTGATTTAAGAATAAATAATGAAATTGTTGAGGTCCATAATCTGACTTCAACAAACCAAGAGCTATTCTTAAAGGAACTAATTATTGAATATCTTCAGAAAACTAAAAGTCCCATAGCAAACAAAATTCTCTCAGATTGGTCTTCGTGGAAAAAGTTATTTAAGATAGTAGTTCCTCCAAGCGAAAAAAATAAATTAGATATTCAGGGAGCACTGGAGAAAGCGAAAATATAGAAAGATAAGAATGCCTATATTTATTAAGACTGAGAAGTTTAAAAATAAAACCTTAGAATTATCTAACAATGAAAGGAAAAAATTTTTATTAATGCATAAAGAATGGGTCAAAGAGATGAATAAATTAGGCCATTACATCCAGAGCGGATATTTAATAAATGAAAAAAAGATTCCAGGCGGAGGGGGTTTATTAATTCTTGAAGCTAAGGATTATTTAACAGCAAAAAAAATCATAGCGAATGATCCCATGATAAAAAATGATTTAGTCAACTGGGATCTTCAAGAATGGATATCAATTGATCGAAGACAGCAAAAGTTTTCCAATTATCTTGGGTGAGACATCATTAATTTTTTAACTTCTCCAGCGTGATAGCTACTTCGAGTTAATGGTGAACTAATTACTTGTAAAAATCCTAATTTATTTTCTCCCTCAATACGGTAACTATCAAATTGTGAAGGAGATACAAATCTATTAACAGGTAAATGTTTTGGTCCTGGTGACAGATATTGGCCAATAGTTACTATGTCGACTTTATGTAGATGCAAATCATAAAGAACGCTCAAAATCTCTTCATCCGTTTCTCCTAATCCAGCCATTAAGCCTGATTTTGTATACACTCTTGGCCAACCTTCACGAACTCTTTTTAATAATTCCAAAGACCTTTCATATTTTCCTTGAGGTCTTACTCTTGGATATAGCCTTGGAACTGTCTCAATATTGTGATTTAGCACGTTTGGAGCAGCATCCAAAATGACTTTTAAAGCATCCCAATTCCCACAAAGATCTGGAATTAAGACTTCAATAGAGGTAAAAGGAGATTTGCTTTGAACAGCTTTAATACATTTCAAAAATTGACTAGCGCCACCATCCTCTAAGTCATCTCGATTCACCGAAGTTATTACAACATGAGTTAAGCCCATCCTGTAAACAGCTTCACCTAAGCGATAAGGTTCTGATGGATCTAAAAGCCTTTTCGAGTTATCAAATGAGATATCACAATAAGGGCATTTCCGAGTGCAAGCAGGGCCCATGATTAAAAAAGTAGCAGTACCCCCTGCGAAACATTCTCCAATGTTTGGACAACTTGCTTCCTGACAAACTGTATTGAGTTTTAAATCAACTAATAGATCAGCAACATTGCCAATCCTCTCTTCCTGTGGTGCCTTAACACGTAACCAGTCTGGTTTAAGCAAAGCTCTTTTAATAACAAACTAACTTTAGAAAGAATTTCCAGATTGACTTGATTTTTTAACTTCTTCTCAACTTGATAACTAAAAATAAGCTTAAAACAAAGTATTAGACTTTCTAGTTTAAAACAATATAAAAAATTTAATTAGGGAGATAGCCTCTGGGTGTTAAAAATTTATTGTTTTTAATAGCACTCTGACTATTACCAATTACCAAAATAGTAAACATATCGACCTGATTAAATGGCAAAGTTTCCAAAGTATATATTTCTAGAGTTTCATCTGGCCTCCCAACCTCTCGAGCAATAGCAACAGGTGTGGAGGGTTTGCGAAATTCGAGTAATAAATCAACAGTCTTTTTTAACTGCCAATCACGTTTTATTGATTTTGGATTAAAGATTGCAATAACAAAGTCACCAATAGCTGCGTTTTTGATTCTTCTCTCAATTTGATTCCAAGGAGTCAAAAGATCACTTAAAGAGATAGAACAAAAATCATTCATGAAAGGAGCTCCTAGTTTTGCAGCAGCCATTTGAAAGGAGCTAATGCCTGGATGAACTTGAAATAAAGGCCTGGAATCAATCTTTTCATTTAGCCAAATCTCGAGAGCCAACCCTGCCATTCCATAAATTCCACTGTCACCAGATGAAATAAGAGCAACCCTTGCGCCTTCTTTTGCAAGCTCAAGAGCGTATTCACATCGATCTCTTTCAAAGGTTAATTTTGAATCAATGCGAACCTGATCAGGCCGACGAATTGACTCCAAATAATCCAAGTAAGGGGTATAGCCAATCCACGCAGCGCACCTAGTTAAAGCTCGACGTGAATCAGAAGTAAGCATTTCCAAGTCGCCAGGCCCACTACCAATTAAATGCAGTTCACCTTTCTGAGGTGCAAAAGGCTTTGATAGCTCCACCAATGCAATTGTTACGGCCCCAAACTCATCTTCATTGGAATAAAAGATTTGTTTTTCTTGTATCAACCTTCCACTTTGCGCTCCTAACAAAAGTGCTGCCGCTTCAGCGACTGAGGCAGTTCCCATTTCATTCAACACTACATTTGAAGGAGTTGGCACGTTGACTTGTGAAAGTTCAGATGCACTAAAAAAATAAATTGGCCATTCATTTTTTTTTGACAAATTCAATAATCCTATTTCATCATTTTTTTTATCAATCGTTGCTAAACCAGAGATTGAAAGAAGTGATAAGCCATTTTGATTCAAAGACTTATCAATTGCTCTTTGAATGACCATTTCATCTGTATTTCTCTCACAGCCAATTCCAATGATTATTGTCGGTGGATGCCATGAACATATATTGGAATTTTCTTGACCTATATATAAGTTGATATTTTCAAAAGAGATTGGATCGTTTTTCGCTAAAAAAGAACAATTGGAACAACCTTTTAATTTTTGCCATAATTTTGAACCTTGTGATTGAAAAATTATATTTTTTTGCTCTTTAGACTGTCTAATCATTAATTTTCGCCAATCGACATCTGCACCACCTCTCTCCCAACCCCATCCTTCACCAAAACAATCCAAAGGAATTCTTCTTTCAGTAAATGAATCTGAGGTGCAAATTACTTCTGCCTCTAAAGCAGCGGCCAACTCATTAGCAAATGAATCTCCTCCTTGCTTATGGCCTCCTAAAAGAGTAATAACATTTTTAGCTTTTGAATCCATTACCAATATTGCTGGATCATTATGTTTAGATCTAACAAAAGGAGATATGAGCCTTACTACAGCTCCGATTGAACCTAAAAAAATTAATTTATTATTGTTCTTCCAATGATCTTTTAAAAAATCAATTGGCGAGGATTCAACTAATCCTTCAATTTTTTTTTCTAAAAAAAGATTTGAACCATTAGATATAAAGATTTGATCTACATGATTGCTTACTTGCAATCTCTCAAGCAAAGGCAAAGCGCTTAAAGAAAATCCAAATGCAATCCTTTGGGGAGTTTTTATTAATGTTTTTTTCAGAACGAGAAATAAAATAAATTTTTTATTTATCTACACAAGTTAGCCTCTAAAAGAAAGCTTTAGTAAAAATCAAAAATCAAAAACCGTGAAATAGTCTTTAAATAAATTTCTTGAAATCAATAAAAAGCTGATATCAAGAAATCCTATGGTATTTTTACCTAGCCATTATAGTCAAATTAAAGTTTTCAAGGCCAAGAAAGCAACACATAACATATGTTTTCACGAATTAATGTCTATAAAAAGTAAAGCCTCTAGATCTAAATAACTTTTTTCCCTTCGCTCTACTAAAGGCAAAGATTTACTAATTAAGAAAAACCATTGATTCAATGGCCTCTTAGAAATAAAAGTGTAGAACATTTGTTACATGCTTCCGTAGTAACTGACTGTCTACTTTATGCTTATGTCATAACCCTTATATAGGTTTTCAAGTAACTTCAAAGGTAGGTCTTGAATTCCTAAAATCTTTCACAAAGTAATCCCACTTGATAAGTAGAATTACTTACTAAAGATTTAACCCTGATCTTTAGCAAGATTAGGCCCCCAAAAAACCTCGATCACATTCCTAAAGGAATCACTCGATGACCATTAGCCCACCAGAAAGAGAACAAAAAAAAGAACCAGTTCTCGATAAACCTATCGAAACTGATGCAATCCCTGTAGATTTTTCCAAGCTTGACAAGCCTGGTTTTTGGTCCAAGACCCTTTCAAAGGGTCCAAAGACTACAACTTGGATATGGAATCTTCATGCTGATGCGCATGATTTTGATACCCATATTGGAGATCTACAAGAAACCAGTAGAAAAATCTTTTCTGCTCACTTTGGACATTTAGCAGTCATCTTCATTTGGATGAGCGCTGCCTTCTTTCACGGGGCGCGCTTTTCGAATTATTCTGGCTGGTTAGCTGATCCTACCCATGTCAAGCCTGGCGCTCAAGTTGTTTGGCCAATAGTTGGCCAAGAAATGCTTAACGCTGATTTAGGTGCAAACTATCACGGCATTCAGATCACATCAGGAATTTTCCAGATGTGGAGAGGCTGGGGAATTACAAATGAGACTGAGTTAATGGCTCTTGCTATTGGCGCTCTTCTCATGGCAGCAATAATGCTTCATGGTGGTATTTATCACTATCACAAAGCTGCTCCTAAACTTGACTGGTTCAGAAATCTTGAATCGATGCTCAACCATCATCAAGCTGGACTTATTGGTTTAGGTTCCATTGCATGGGCAGGTCATTGTATTCACATTGGTGCACCTACTGCAGCATTAATGGATGCAATAGACGCAGGCAAACCACTTGTAATTGATGGAGTATCAATTGCAAGCATTGCAGATATGCCTCTTCCACATGAATTTTGCAATCCACAAATAGCTAGTCAGATCTTCCCTGGCCTTGCAGGAAGAACTGTTGAAAACTTCTTCAGTGGAAATTGGTGGGCATTTACAGATTTCCTTACCTTTAAAGGAGGATTAAATCCTGTAACTGGAAGTCTATGGATGACAGACATATCTCACCATCATTTGGCTTTTGGGGTGCTAGCTGTATTTGGTGGACATATATATAGAACTATGTTTGGTATTGGTCATAGCCTTAAAGAAATAGTTGACAACCATGTAGGAGACCCAATACTTTTCCCTGCTCCAAATGGACATAAAGGAATTTACGAATTCCTTGCAGATAGTTGGCATGCACAATTAGCAATCAACCTGGCAATGGTTGGTTCTTTGAGCATTATCATTTCGCATCACATGTATGCGATGCCTCCTTATCCATACTTATCTGTTGACTATCCAACAGTACTAGGTTTATTTACCCACCATATGTGGATTGGAGGTTTATTTATTGTTGGTGCGGCAGCACATGCTGGGATTGCAATGATTAGAGACTATGACCCGGCAATGCATATAGATAATGTCCTAGATAGAATTTTGAAAGCAAGAGATGCATTAATTAGTCATCTTAATTGGGCTTGCATGTTCTTAGGTTTCCATAGTTTTGGCCTTTATATCCATAACGATGTAATGCGAGCCTTAGGAAGACCTGCAGATATGTTCAGTGATACAGGAATCCAACTTCAGCCTGTTTTTGCTCAATGGATTCAAAATATCCATCATTCCGCAGCAGGAGAAACCACTCTTAATGGTTTCAATGTAAATCTACAACCTGGTTTAGTAAGTGAAGTTTTCAATGGATCTGTAAGCCAAGTTGGCGGAAAAATTGGAATCGCTCCTATACCTCTAGGAACTGCTGATTTCATGATTCACCATATCCATGCTTTTACTATCCATGTAACACTTCTGATTCTTCTCAAGGGAGTTTTATTCGCAAGGAGCTCCAGACTAATTCCTGACAAAGCGAATCTTGGATTTAGATTCCCTTGTGATGGACCAGGAAGAGGAGGTACATGCCAAGTTTCATCTTGGGATCATGTTTTCCTTGGATTGTTCTGGATGTATAACGGCTTATCAGTAGTTATCTTTCACTTCTCATGGAAAATGCAAAGTGATGTATGGGGACTTACCGGAGGCAACTTTGCTCAAAGCTCCATAACTATTAATGGATGGCTTAGAGATTTCCTCTGGGCTCAGTCATCGCAGGTCCTTACAAGTTATGGTCAACCCATAAGTATGTACGGTTTGATGTTCTTAGGAGCACATTTCGTTTGGGCATTTAGTCTTATGTTCCTATTCAGTGGCCGTGGTTACTGGCAAGAATTATTTGAGTCAATTATTTGGGCTCACAATAAACTTAAGTTGGCACCAACTATTCAACCAAGAGCTCTATCTATCACTCAAGGTCGTGCAGTAGGAGCAGCTCATTTCCTTCTAGGAGGAATTGCTACAACTTGGGCCTTCTTCCACGCTCGCTTAATCGGTCTCGGCTGACCCTCTCTGATCTTTTACAAAATGGCAACTAAATTTCCATCTTTTAGTCAGGGTCTTGCTCAAGACCCTACAACCAGAAGAATCTGGTACGGCATAGCTACCGCTCATGATTTCGAAAGTCATGACGGTATGACAGAGGAACAGTTATATCAAAAACTCTTCTCTACTCATTTTGGTCACTTAGCCATCATTGGTCTTTGGGTGGCAGGAAATCTTTTTCACATTGCTTGGCAAGGAAACTTTGAGCAATGGGTTCTAGATCCAACTCATACTCGTCCAATTGCTCATGCAATTTGGGATCCTCATTTTGGACAAGGTCTTACTGATGCTCTAACTCAGGCAGGAGCAACTTCTCCAGTCAATATTGCTTACTCAGGCTTATACCACTGGTGGTACACAATTGGAATGAGAACTAATGAGCAGCTTTTCCAGGGTGCAATATTTATGAACATCCTTGTCTGCTGGTTATTATTTGCTGGATGGCTTCATCTCCAGCCTAAATACAGACCTTCATTAGCATGGTTTAAAAATGCAGAATCTCAGTTAAACCATCACTTAGCTGTTCTTTTTGGATTCAGCAGTATTGCTTGGACTGGTCACTTAATTCACGTAGCTATCCCTGAATCAAGAGGAATACATGTTGGCTGGGATAACTGGTTAACTGTTATGCCTCATCCAGAAGGTCTAACTCCATTTTTCTCAGGGAATTGGGGAGCTTATGCTCAAAACCCTGATTCACTTGATGCGGTTTTTGGAACTACTCAAGGAGCTGGTACAGCGATATTTACATTCTTAGGTGGACTTCACCCTCAAAGTGAATCACTTTGGCTAACAGATATCGCTCACCATCATTTGGCTATTGGAGTTGTATTTATAATTGCAGGCCACATGTATAGAACTAACTTTGGTATTGGTCATAGCCTTAAAGAAATTGTTGAAGCTCATAACACAAGTCATCCAAAAGATCCACATAAGGGTTATTTCGGTATAAAGCACAATGGACTTTTTGAGACAGTTAACAATTCACTCCATTTTCAACTTGGACTTGCACTCGCTTCTTTAGGTGTAGCTTGTAGTTTGGTCGCCCAGCATATGGGTGCTCTTCCTTCATATGCATTTATAGCAAGGGATTACACAACTCAGTCAGCTCTATATACCCATCATCAATACATAGCAATGTTCTTGATGGTTGGTGCCTTCTCTCACGGAGCAATTTTCTTTGTCAGAGATTATGATCCAGTGCTTAATAAAGACAATGTTCTAGCAAGAATCCTTAGTACAAAAGAAGCCTTAATTAGCCACTTAAGTTGGGTAACAATGCTTCTAGGCTTCCATACTCTTGGAATTTATGTTCACAACGATGTAGTTGTAGCCTTTGGTACGCCTGAAAAGCAGATTCTTATAGAACCAGTATTTGCACAGTTCGCTCAGGCTGCTAGTGGAAAAATGATGTATGGATTTAATGCGTTGCTAGCAAATGCATCAAGTTCTGCATCTATAGCTGCTAATTCCATGCCAGGTAATCACTACTGGATGGACATGATCAATAGACCAGATGCTCTAACCAATTTCTTACCTATTGGACCTGCAGATTTCTTAGTTCACCATGCTATTGCACTAGGACTTCATACAACTGCTTTGATTCTTATAAAGGGTGCTCTAGATGCTAGAGGAACAAAACTAATTCCAGATAAAAAGGATTTAGGATTTGCTTTCCCTTGTGATGGACCAGGCCGTGGTGGTACTTGTGATAGTTCTTCTTGGGACGCTACTTATTTAGCTATGTTCTGGGCCTTAAATACTATTGCTTGGATTACCTTCTATTGGCATTGGAAACATCTAGCAATTTGGATGGGTAATACCGCTCAATTCAATGAATCTGGTACCTATTTAATGGGTTGGTTTAGAGATTATCTATGGCTAAATAGTTCTCAGCTAATCAATGGATATAACCCATTTGGTGTTAATGCTTTATCTCCATGGGCTTGGATGTTCTTATTTGGTCATCTCATTTGGGCGACTGGATTTATGTTCCTCATCTCTTGGAGAGGTTATTGGCAAGAACTTATCGAAACTCTTGTTTGGGCTCATCAAAGAACACCAATAGCTAATTTAGTTGGTTGGAGAGATAAGCCTGTTGCATTATCCATTGTCCAAGCACGATTAGTTGGTTTAACCCATTTCACAGTTGGAAACTTTGTAACCTTTGGTGCATTTGTTATCGCATCTACTTCGGGTAAGTTCGGATAAATCTTTAACTAGATTCCAGTCAAAAGAACACTGTCTTCAAAAGCAGTGTTCTTTTTTTATGGGAACGAATACTAATATTTAAAAGATTATCTATTGATATTTATAAGCAAAATAGATCTATTTAATATCAAGAAATTAGGCGTAGAAAACAAAAAAATAAATGAATCTCAGTTCAAGCTTTTGAAAAATATCAGCCAATTTAAGTAAATATTTTAGAGAATTAAAAAGCCCCTAAGATAAGGGGCTTTTTAATATAAGTTCTTCTAGAAAAGTTTTAAGCTCCAAGTAAATGATATTCCTTAATTAAAGGTAGAACAGTATCTAGATGCAAAGTACCAATTAACAACCAAGCAAAAACAACACCTCCTGTACCTCCTAACCAAAAACCATTTGTAAAATCATTCCATCCTGCACGAGTAAATAAATCAGAAGGAGGATTAGCTACTGTTGCATCAGGGGGTTGTACATTAGGTGCCTTACCTGCAGCATTGTAAAGAATAAAAAGAGCAGTCAGTATTTGAATAGCTCCTACGCCACCAAGCAAGCCTGCGGTTAAGGCAAAATCAGTATTTCTAAGAGGCCCTGTCATAGAGAAAGGACCAAAGAGTAAATAGCCAAAAATTGCTCCTGTTTCAAGACCTCTGAAATTTGGCGATAAGCCCTCTCTATAAACAGGAAGATTATTTATAACCATCTTTGTAAACCAACCACTGTTAACTGGGGTTTGAAGATTACCAACAGTTGGATCTGTGACTGTTTTCACAGCCCACTTTTGCATAAGTGTTTCTTTAGATTTAGTCATGTGCTAAAAGAATTGGTAGAAAGTTAAGTTTTCGAAATTACTCAGTAGCTGTTATGTACCTACCAATCAAAACAATGAAAACGGCTGGACCCATTATTCCAACTAATGGAATCAGAATTGCGGGAAGCAAACTTGAAGCTAGTTCACTAGTCATTACTTATTTCAATAAATCCATTCTTATTTTATAGAATTATGATCTAATCAAACCAAATACATCCCATTGATGACATAAAAGTTCAATCCGCTTATCTTCTTTTACGAAGATGCATCATTAAATAGTTTTTCTTATCATGAATCAAGTTTTTGCTGGTAGTTTAGCTCTAATTATTGCTTTAATCCTTTGGAGTTCAAAAAAACAATCCAAGGCATCAGCTTTTTTTAAATCTCAAAAGAATTCTTTTTCAAAGGGCCAAGTATCATCAGACTCTTTAGTAATTAAAAAGAGTTTAGAAAATAAAAATTCACACAAACTTAATAATAAAAAATCAAAGCCTTTTAAGCATCAACTTTCACTTAATTCACTAGAAACAAAAAAACAATTAACTAAATTAATCTCTAGCAACCCCAGTGATCGTCTTTTAGCCATTCAAATTGCAAGTAATTGGAAGAACAAAAAGGCGTTACCTTTTTTAAGAAGAGGATTAAGGGATTCTGATAGTCGAGTTGTTATTGCATCAGCAGCTGGAATTTCATTTCATAAAGGAAAAACTATTGATTTACGTAAAAAATCTCAAACTTCTCGTCCTCCCCGGAATGTTTCTCTGATGCGATAAATTGGTCTATTTTGACTTTCATGATAAGTCCGGATCTGAAGCTCTCCAAGCAAGCCAAACCCAAAAAGTTGGACTCCAGTCACTGCAAGCAGTAAAGCGAAAATAAGTAAAGGTCTATTACCAATATCTTCGCCTAAAAGTTTGATAATTAATAAATAAAAACTTGTTATGCAGCTCCCAATGATTGCAAGAATTCCACCAAAACCAAAAACATACATGGGTCTAGTTAAAAATCTATTTATAAACCAAACAGTCAACAAGTCCATTAAAACTCTAAAGGTTCTATCTATTCCATACTTACTAGAGCCAAATTGACGGCCTCTATGATTTACTTTTACCTCCGTAATTCTCGCTCCTTCAATATTTGCTAAAACAGGTAAAAATCTATGCAATTCTCCATATAGTCTCATATCAGTCAATACTTCTTTCCTATACGCCTTTAAAGAACATCCATAATCATTAAGACGAACTCCAGTAACTTTCCCAATCAAACGGTTAGCGATTTTTGATGGAAGTTTTCTACTGATAGCTGCATCTTGCCTTCGAAATCTCCATCCACTTACAAGATCGAATCCCTCTCTAATCTTATCAACTAATAAAGGAATATCTTTGGGATCATTTTGCAAATCACCATCAAGTGTAATGACTATCTCACCAGAAGAAATATCAAATCCTGCTGCCATAGCAGCAGTTTGTCCATAGTTTTTACGTAGAAGAACTCCGACTAATTCTGGTATGTCAAAGCTTAATTGTCTAATTACCTCTGCGCTGTTATCTGATGAACCATCATTTACTAAAACTAATTCAAAAGTTTCCTCCATAGGCTCTAAAATTTCTAATAACTGATTAACCAAAAAAGGAAGACTTTCTTCTTCGTTATAGATAGGAACAACTATTGATAAGGCGACATTAGAATTCATTCAAAACTCCACATAAGGGTTAATTAATCTTCTTAAGAGTTTTCACTCTGATAACAGGAAATCACTCTTCCAGCAGATCTAAATTTAGATCTATAAAAAGAAGCAATTCTTCCAAGGTTCGGTTGAAATAAACCGTCAATCTCTATTCCATTATGCCCATCAGTTAGCCCAGAACTGTGAATATAAAAACCATTCTCAATATGCAATCCCACATGTGTACATTTTTCAGAAGATCCAAAGAAAAGTAAATCACCAGGTATTAATTTTTTTTCTAAATTTTCAATATCCAATGCTAAATTTTTACAAAATTTTTCCTGCTGATAAGCATCTCTTGGTATCCAAATACCTGAACTTGCAAAAGCAGATTGAACCAATCCAGAACAATCAAAATTTGGACCTATAGTTCCACCCCATAAATATTCGTTTTTGATTTTTTTCGCAGCCTTAGCCCAAGACAATATTCTTGGTATCTTAGAAATAATTATGTCTTCAGTGCAGAATTCTGATTCCCAGGATTCTATTTTTGAAGCTTGATGAATTAATTCAGAAAATCTAAACCAACAAATGTAGTCATCTTCCAAAAGACGGACTTTAACTCTATCGATAATTTCTTTATTTTTAAAATTAAATTTTAAATAATCAATCAATTGAAAACTCCTACCAATACTTGCTTGAGTAACTAATTCATCACTACTTTCATTTTTCAACCCATCTATATTTATTCGCAGTTTCCACAAACTTCCCAAAACAAATGAAGCTTTCGTTAGCAAAACCTCTAAGGTCATATTAAATTCTTCTCGAGCGCTATGGCGTTCTACCAACAAGACCCTGAAATGGCACATTGCCTAAAAGGTCTACTAGATAGATTTGAAAAAGAAGGTCTTCCAAACCTTCAAGAAAATCTTGCGATAACATGCATCCGTTATGACAAGCAAAGTCCATCTTCATCTAGTGGATTTGGAACAGGGTGGAATACAAACAAAAATTTTTATCCTGCCAGTGTAGTGAAAATAGTTTATGCATTGGCAACTCAGGCATGGCTACAACAAGACTTAATCGTTAACTCAGAAGAACTTAAGAGAGCGCTGCATGAAATGATCGCCAACTCCAATAATGACGCAACAGGTTTTATTTTAGATCTTTTAACAGGTACAACAAGTGGTCCATCTCTTAATGAATCCAACTATCAAGCATGGAAAATCCAAAGACAATTAATCAACACCTGGCTCAATGAGCTTAGATGGCCTGAAATAAAAAATTGGAACTGCAGTCAAAAGACATGGAATGAAGGACCTTTTGGAAGGGAGAAAGATTTTTATGGAAAAAAAAATGAAAATCGAAATAGCATGACAACCGATGGAACTGCCAGGATCTTTGAATCATTAATGACTCTTGAAATGCTCCCAAAATTAGAAAGCGAGAATTTAATAAAAGTTTTTCAACGATCACTCGATCCATTTGGTCGCAAACAAGATTTAGAAAATCAAGTAGATGGTTTTCTAGGAGCAGGTCTTCCTTTAGCTTCTAAGCTTTGGAGCAAAGCAGGCTTAACGAGTGAAGTTCGCCATGATGTTGCATGGTGGGAAGGTCCTAATAAAAATCCTATGCTTGCAGTTGTTTTTACAACTGGAAAAGAATTAGTAAAAGATCAATTTTTACTACCAGCGATTAGCAGTGAATTAAACAAATTAGCTATTTAGCAATAAGTAAGATTCCTGCAAATAAAATAGATCCCAAAAGAAATCCAACAGCCAAAAGAACGGCTATTATTGGTGTATTTAAGTAAACAGATATAGTTGCGAGTTGATTACCCTTTGCTTCAGACACCTTGAAAACTCATAAAAATCACATTGATTAAAGCATCTAACAATGCCAAAAAACAAAAAAAGTTTCACTGATAAAACAATTTTTAAAAAAACAAAGAATTGTTTATTGGTAGCAAAAAGATGTTCAAATAAAATTTGATTTTGGTTTATTATTTTGTAAAATTTTAATATCTTTTTTACTTTGACTTTCTTTTTTTGAACTATTCTGTT
This sequence comes from Prochlorococcus sp. AG-363-G03, assembly GCA_003280265.1. GTDB lineage: Bacteria > Cyanobacteriota > Cyanobacteriia > PCC-6307 > Cyanobiaceae > Prochlorococcus_B. The sequence goes on from QCFJ01000007.1 coordinate 35,238, forward strand.
TATCTATTTTCTTATCTACTTTCATTAGATCCTCGTCTAATGAATTGAATTGATTTGTTTTACGCAAGTCTTTTAAATCAATATTTTGTTGAATTGAGGAATTAGTAGAATCTGTATCCTCTAATTCGCTTGTCTCTAGAGAATTATTTTTTTCAACTTTTTCAATATCTAAAATTGTAGATTTATTAAATAAATTAAAGTCAAATCTCCCTTTTACAAAAGATACTGAAGTGAATACAAGTACTGAACATAAAATAATAATAATAAAAATATTAGATAATAAACTATTTATGGGAGACCAAAATAATGTTACTTTGGCATCTTCATCCCTTTGTTTAAATTTATTAATTGAAGGACTTAAATCTAAAAATATATCTTGATTAATCCAACCTTTATTAGCTTTCCTATACGGGGACTCACTCTTAGTGAAATCAAAAACCTCTTGGATTCTTTCTTTAAGCACAGCTTAGGTTTGTATAAAACTAGAAGAACGAAAACATAGCAGAAAGTCAGAGGAAAAAAGTTGCTTTCACATAGATGTTCGTGAAATTGAATTACCCAGCAATAAATACCATCGCAGAAACAAGAATAGCCGAAGCCAAAATCCCCACAGAAGCTATTGCAACGATCTTCCCAGTATTTAAGGAAACTGATACAGTCAACAATTCATTTCTTGAATCTCGTTTCTTTTGAGAATCAATTTGAGATCGAGAATTGACCTTCTTACTCGTTCGAGATTTTCTATCTTCAGCTGCTTGTTTGCCTGCTAGGGCTTTCTTTTCTGCTGCTTTCTTGTCTGCCGCTGCTTTCTTTTCCGCCGCTGCTTTCTTTTCTGCCGCTGCTTTCTTTTCTGCCGCTGCTTTCTTTTCCGCTAGGGCTTTCTTTTCCGCTAGGGCTTTCTTTTCCGCTAGGGCTTTCTTGTCTACTTGAGCTGTTTTCGCTTGCACTTTAAATCCAAAATTTTGCCTATTCAAGCATCCAGATCACAATGATTTTAAAAATATTGGCTAGTTGCAATGAAGTAATGTAATAGGTTTACTATTCTTTGATGTCTCTAGAGACCTTTGGACAAAAATAAGAACGGAGAGGGAGGAATTCCAAGTGACACGCCCAAACACCCTATGACTAGGGATGTCACAGCATTTGTAAAAAGAGGGGAAATTCCTACAACATTTCCTACAACAAATTCTTGACTTGCTATGTCACACCATGGACATCCCTGACCATGCAAATTCTGTCTGTAACTGGTTTATTTGCCTTTCTGACCTCTTGTATCACCCACTGACACCAATTAAAAACGGAGAGGGAGGGATTCGAACCCTCGACAGAAGTTACCTCCTGTAACTCCTTAGCAGGGAGCCGCTTTCAACCACTCAGCCACCTCTCCATTCCTAATACTTTATCAAGTCAAAGTTCAAAAAATTTGTATTGTGATCCTCTACAAATTTTAAGTGACCACTCTAGGAAGTCTATTTCTGAAACTGCAAAGAACTTCCCATGGAATTGATCCTGACAAATCGCACCAATTTTGAGGAGATATGCAAACCTCACCATCAGTTCCAAGAAGGGTTAAAACCTGACCAGTTTTAATATCTGGTTTATCAGTTATGTCAAAAACCATTTGATCCATGGCAATTGCACCTACTTGAGGAACCAAAACTCCATCTATTGAGGCTGAAATCTTCCCAGAGAGAGCCCTACTTACGCCATCTGCATAGCCAATAGCAACGACAGCAAGTTTACTGTTCCTTTTGGTTTTAAACATATGTCCATAGCCCACTCCTATCCCTTTTTCAACATCCCTAATCAAAGTAACTCGCGCCTTAACTTTCAAGGCTGGAGTAAGATTCAAATCAGACTCAATATCATTTACGGGAAAGTAACCATACAAGCTAAGTCCAACTCGAACCATATCAAAATGAAGACGACTATCTGAAAGTGTCCCCGCAGAATTAGCAAGGTGGGTGCATAAAAGCTTATTTCTTTTGCCTAAATCCTTTAAAACCTTCTCAAATCTATTCAACTGAATCTGAGTGAAACTTTTTTGAGTACTATTTTGTAGTTCTTGATCAGCAATTGCTAGATGACTGTATATACCTTCCAAGGATATGTTTTCTAAACAATCAATCTTAGTAATTAATTCTTCAACTTTATTGCAATCACAGCCAAGTCTAGTCATACCTGTGTCAACTTTCAAATGAATAGCAAACCTTTTATTCTTATTTTCTGCTATATTATTACAAATTATTGCCTCACGAATGCCGCTGATCGTAGGAATAAGATTCCAGCAAAAAGAAGAATAAAGTTCTTCTGCATTTATTAGATTTCCAAGAATCAATATCTGACACTTCAAGCCAGCATTTCTTAATTGAATCCCCTCCTCTAATGTTGCTACTCCGAGGCTATCAGCACCTCCCATTAAAGCAGCTTTTGCAACAGTCTCTGCACCATGTCCATATCCATCAGCTTTTACTACTGCCATTAACAAACAATCTTTACCAATAAAGTTTTTCAAAACTCTTGAATTATTTTCAATACCTTTAGTATCAACCTCTACCCATGCACGACTTCGAGGATCAGGGTTCATCACATTTTTAGTGATCCCTTCAAAAGTGGAAGATCTTTCTATTTTATTGATCTTTGACATACTCGACATGTAATCAATGTAATAAGGGAAACTGCAACAAGGTTCCAATACCACTAGCATGCCGCTTAAATAGCTTGCTTGCATGGGTCAAGTTCTTGTTTTAAATGCTTCCTATGAGCCATTGAACATCACTTCATGGCGTCGTGCGACTGTTTTAATGCTCAAAGGCAAAGCCGAAAGTCTTGAAGAAGATGCTTCACACGATATTAGGCAAGATTTCAAAGCCCCTACAGTAATTAGATTAAGACAATTTATTAGAGTTCCATATCGTGATATACCTCTTTCTAGAAAAAATATATTTCAAAGAGATGATAACTGTTGTCAATATTGTGGTCAAAAAAATAAGAAACTTTCAATTGACCATGTTTTACCTCGTAGTAGAGGCGGAACCGACAATTGGGAGAATGTAATTACTGCGTGTCTTCAATGCAACGTAATAAAGGGTAATAGAACTCCAGACGAAGCAAAGATGCCATTAAAAACAAAACCTTATAAACCTCTAAATAACATGAGTTTTGAAACCACAAAACAAATTCATTCTGGTCGCCATAAAGAATGGAGTAAATATGTAATTGGATGGGTAGCCTAGCTTCTATTATTCTTCAGATTGATTACTCATCTCTTCCATTTGCCTTTTTTGTTCTTCTGCAATACATGCGCCAATAACATCTTCCAATTGACCTGCTAGAACTTGCTCGAGGGGAAAATTTATTCCTAATCGATGATCAGTGGTTCGATTATCTTTGTAGTTGTATGTCCGAATTTTTTCGCTTCTATCACCTGTACCAACTTGAGACAATCGAGCAGATCTTTCTTTTGCATTAGCTTCTGCTATTTCTAATTCTAATAATTTAGCTCTTAAAATCTCCATTGCTCTTTCTCTATTTTGTAATTGAGAACGTTCCTGAGTACAAAAAACTCTTATACCTGTGGGCTTATGAAATAAATCAATCGCTGTTTCTACTTTATTTACATTTTGCCCACCAGCTCCACCTGATCTTGCCGTACTAATTTCTAAGTCAGTAGATTCTATTTTTACTTCTACTGGATCAGCTTCTGGCATTACAGCAACAGTTGCAGTAGAGGTATGAACTCGTCCTTGAGATTCGGTTGAAGGAACTCTTTGAACTCTATGAACACCTGCTTCAAATTTTAACTGACTATAAACAGAATCTCCTTTTACTGAGATGATCATTTCACGAAAACCACCCATATCAGCCTCTGTTGAGCTTATCGGTTTTACATTCCATCCTAGTTTTTGTCCATATCTCTCATACATTCTTGCCAAATCACCAGCCCATAAACAAGCTTCATTTCCTCCTGCACCAGCTCTTATTTCAAGCATCACGCTTCTTTCATCTCTTGGATCTTTGGGCAAAAGAGCCAAAGTCAACTTTTGAATTAATTCATTTTTTGAGTTTTCAAGATTTTCAAGTTCTTCTCTAGCCAAGAGCTCCATCTCTTTATCATCTCTACTTTCTTTTACTAATCCTTTAGCTTCTATATACTCTCTTTCTATTATCTGAAGTTTGAAATAATCATTAACTAATGGCTCTAAACGGGATCTCTCCCTAGCAATTCTCTCCAATTGTTTTGGGTCTGATGCAACATCTGGATCAGCTAATTGCAACTCCAAGTTTTGAAAACTAGTTTTAGCTGTTTCTAATCGTTTTATTAGGGTTGAAGAATCCATTCTTTATTTTCCCTAATTCTTTAGAAAAACAGCTATCAACTTTCTTTTTCTTCTTTGGGAGATTTATCTTTTTGTTCACCTGAGTCAGATGAGGCCATACCATATTTCCTCATAAATCTATCTACTCTTCCTTCTGTATCTAAAATTTTCTGAGTCCCTGTAAAGAAAGGATGATTTCCGCTCCAAACATCAACCTGTATTTCAGGCTGAGTTGAACCAGTTGTCATAACAACTTCTCCATTACAAATGACTTTTGCTTCTGGATACCAAGTTGGATGGATATCTGATTTAGGCATAATAATGAAAGTGCATGATTTGAGGAAAAAAGTAAACTACCTCTTTGAGAATTGAGGAGCTTTACGAGCTTTTTTGAGACCATATTTACGCCTTTCTTTGGCTCTAGGGTCCCGACTAAGGTGACCCTCTACTTTTAAAGGCTTGCGATTATCAAGAGATAAATCACACAAAGCTCTGGCAGCTCCTTGCTTAATAGCGTCCGACTGACCAGTCAATCCTCCACCGTATACATTAACTAAAACATCATATGAATCACTCAATCCTAAAGTTTTTAAAGGAGATTTAATTGCAGATAGGTATGCAGGATTGAAATTCAAATAATGATCACCAGGCCGACCGTTGATAATTATTTCACCTTTTCCAGGAGTTAGTCTCACTCTGGCTACGGATGTTTTACGTCTACCAGTTCCCCAGTAAACTACTTTGTTTGTGGAGGTAGTCATTTCTTAACAGATTCAGAATTTAGATTGAGAATTGTAGGTTCTTGAGCTGTATGAGGATGATCAGAGCCTTTATAAACTTTGAGTTTGGTAAATAACTTCCTACCCAACCTTGTGTGAGGAAGCATTCCTTTAATTGCATTTTCAACGATTCTCTCTGGAATTCTGGATTGAAGAGCTTTAAAAGTTTCCACTTTCATACCACCAGGACGTCCAGAGTGTCTGCGATAAAGCTTTTGATCTGATTTTTTGCCGGTTACTTTGATCTTTTCTGCATTTACGATAATAACAAAATCACCTGTATCTAAGTGAGGAGTGAAATTTGGTTTTGTCTTGCCTCTTAGGACACTAGCAACTTCAGTTGCTAGTCGACCAAGAGTCTGATTCTCTGCATCCACCAGAAACCACTGGCGATCAATTGAATCCGGTGATGGAACGGATGTCTTGTTCATTTTTCCTTAACACCTTTAACACTGAATGAGCATTATCGATTGATAATACTATTTAAGGAAGTTATCAAGTCAAAAAATTGAACTGATTCTTCAGAAAAACAATTCTACACTTTCATGGCTTAAAACTGGCCTTTTTGTTCGCATAAAATTTAAATTCCTGGTTCAAAAAAAATTCCCAATTTTTAAATTATTAATCTTTTATTTTGTTTGCTTATTTTGAGGACTCAAATATTGGGAGAGAGAACCTAGGGAAAGTATCAAAACTTTTCTCTTTTGAAAAGATATTTTCCTCGTAACCAACTCTTATCAAACACAATCCATGAGCTGGGGCAGACTCTTTTACCTCATGGCGCAAACCTTTTCTCCATCTAAACCTAAAATTTTCCAGAGAAAGTCGTTTCTCTCCAACAGCAACTATTTGGCCCATCAAAAGCCTTACCATCCCATATAAAAAGCCACTGGCCTGGATCTCAACAGTGACTATATCTCCATCACGACAAATAGAAACATCTTGCACTGTGGTTAATGAATTACTCCTATTACTTCCTGCTTTTTGAAACGCTGCAAAATCATGAAAACCTAATAAATCATTCAGAGCATGCTTCATTAAATTGACATCCAATTTAAATCTATATTTATGCCAACTTATATTTTGAAGAAAAAGATTTGGATAGGAACCATTAAAAATAGTATATCTATACCTTCTATATTTGGCTGAATAGCAAGCATGCCAATTACTGGAAACACTCGCAGCTTCAATAACTTTAATTGATGCTGGAAGTCTTCCATTCAGTGCTGATGTCCATTTATGAATAGGAATTGGGCCAGAATAATCAAAATGAACAACTTGTCCAGAAGCATGAACACCTGAGTCAGTTCTACCTGCTGCTATTACCTTAACTGGTCTGTTTGGATCAAGTTCTGCAATTTTTTCTTCTAAAGTTCCTTGCACAGTTATTGAATCTTTTTGATTTTGCCAGCCTCTAAAGCATGATCCATCGTATTGAATAACAAGTGCAATTCTATGCGTCAAATTTAACTAAAACTTAAAAATATTGATTTACTTTTTTGCAAAAATTGTATCCTATACAAGCTCAACAATAGCCATTTCTGAATTATCACCACGCCTTGGGATAGTTCTAACGATTCTGGTATAGCCTCCTTGACGATCACCATATCTCTCTTGAGCCTTTTCAAAAAGGGCATGAACCAACTGCTTATCGTATACATAACCAATAGCTCTTCTTCTTGAAGAAAGACTGCCATCTTTAGCTAAAGTGATCATTCTCTCGGTCTCATCTCTCAAAGCTTTTGCTCTTGCTTTGGTTGTTGTAACTCTACCTTCACGAATTAGTTGCGTAGTTAATCCTCTTAAAAGCGCCTTCCTTTGATCTGCAGGACGACTCAATTGTGGAATTCGACGTTGATGACGCATTGGATTAGCTTTGAAATGTAGTAGTAATAAAACCGAAAGTCATGCGGAAGTTCTACTTTGCGGAATAGAAATTCCAATTCTCTCTAGAGCTTCAATCACTTCATCAGCAGATTTAGAACCGAAGTTCTTAATTTCCAATAAATCCTCATAACTGAAACCCATCAAGTCTGAAACAGAGTTCACTTGGGCACGTTTTAGGCAGTTGTAAGCTCTTACTGATAAGTTTAACTCTTCAAGGGGAATTTGGGCTTCTACTGCAGGCTCAGGCTCTTCAGGAATCTCTTCTACCATTGAAACGGTGGCGAGAGGTTGAAAAAGTTCAATTAATTGATTTGCAGCTTCCGCCAATGCATCATCTGGAGAGGTTGATCCATCGGTAACTAGCTCCATTTTCAATCTTTCTCTAGTAGATCCACCCTCGGCAACTGCAGTTTCATCAATAGTAAAATTGACTCTATTTATGGGCATAAACACCGCATCTATTTGAAGTAAATCGATTGCGCTGGTCTCTTCATTTCTTCTATCAACTGGTCGATATCCAACACCTCTTTCTACATGCAACTCTAACTCTAGGTTGTGGCCCTCATGAACTGTTGCTATTGGACGATCACCATCAACAACCTCAACTTGAGAAGAGAACTGAATATCCTTTGCTTTTACTTCAGCGGGTCCAGTAACAGCAATTCTTCCTATCTCAAGATCTTGACTACGACAATCAACTGAAATTTGTTTGCAGTTTAAAAGGATGTCCAAAACATCCTCTCTTACTCCAGGGATTGTTGCATATTCATGATTAACACCTGCGATCCTGACAGCAGTAACTGCACTGCCTTCGAGTCCACCCATCAAAACTCTGCGTAAAGAGTTGCCCAATGTTGTTGCTTGACCTCGTTCAAGAGGTCCAATTAGGAAAACGCCTGTTTGGGAACGATCATTAGCAACTTGATGGTCGATCCTTTCTATCTGGTATTGCAACACGGTCTAATGCGATGT
>QCFJ01000008.1 GCA_003280265.1 Prochlorococcus sp. AG-363-G03
TGAGACAGTTTTTGGGCGAACATTCCAACCCTGACATAGCCAGGAAGCTGTCTCGTGGGTAAAAATAACCACATGGACAAGTTTACGCAATGCAATATGAGTATGTCCTAACCATTGATCGAACAGTGATACTCAACTGTCGTAGCAAGGGTGATAAGCTTAGCTTATGTTTGGAACTAGGAACTGTAATCACCGCTATTAGAAAATCCCCTTGACTAATTGCTGTTTGACGGGGCATTGTCCCTCCTGAACATTCCATCCCTTTACTGAAATAGGACATGGCTAGCGAAACAATGGGTATTGCTCTCGGCATGATCGAGACACGCGGATTAGTACCAGCTATTGAAGCTGCTGACGCAATGACCAAGGCAGCAGAAGTGCGCTTGATTGGTCGTGAGTTTGTTGGTGGTGGTTACGTAACAGTTTTAGTTCGTGGTGAAACTGGTGCTGTAAACGCTGCAGTTCGTGCAGGCGCAGACGCTTGTGAGCGTGTAGGTGACGGACTCGTTGCAGCTCACATCATTGCTCGTCCTCATCGTGAAGTTGAGCCAGCTTTGGGTAACGGTAACTTCTTGGGTCAGAAGGACTGATTTTTGACTAAGTCCGAAGAGGAGAGGACTTTTCGAATTTTCAACCTTCTAAACTAATTAACAGGAGCTATCAATGGCTAAAAAGTATGATGCTGGAGTTAAGGAGTATAGAGATACTTACTTCACTCCTGACTACGTCCCCCTAGATACTGACCTACTTGCATGTTTTAAATGCACAGGTCAGGAAGGTGTACCAAAAGAAGAGGTTGCAGCAGCTGTTGCGGCTGAATCATCTACAGGTACATGGTCAACAGTTTGGTCTGAATTATTAGTAGATCTTGAGTTCTACAAAGGCCGCTGTTACCGTATCGAAGATGTCCCTGGAGACAAGGATGCCTTCTATGCATTTATTGCTTATCCGTTAGATCTTTTTGAAGAAGGATCTATAACTAACGTTTTAACATCACTTGTTGGAAACGTCTTTGGTTTTAAAGCCTTGCGTCATCTTCGTCTTGAAGATATCCGCTTCCCAATGGCATTTATCAAAACCTGTGGCGGACCTCCTAGTGGAATCGTAGTTGAACGTGATCGTCTTAATAAGTACGGTCGTCCATTACTTGGTTGTACTATTAAGCCTAAGCTTGGTCTTTCGGGTAAAAACTACGGTCGTGTTGTATACGAATGTCTTAGAGGCGGTCTTGATCTAACTAAAGATGATGAGAATATTAATTCTCAACCATTCCAGCGTTGGAGAGAGCGTTTTGAATTTGTGGCTGAAGCAGTAAAGCTAGCCCAGCAGGAAACTGGTGAAGTTAAAGGTCATTACCTTAACTGTACTGCGACTACTCCTGAGGAGATGTATGAGCGTGCTGAGTTTGCTAAAGAACTCGATATGCCCATCATCATGCATGACTACATTACTGGTGGTTTTACCGCTAATACAGGTCTGGCTAACTGGTGTCGTAAGAACGGCATGCTTCTTCATATCCACCGTGCTATGCATGCGGTTATTGACCGTCATCCTCAGCATGGTATTCACTTCAGAGTTCTTGCGAAGTGTTTACGCTTATCAGGTGGAGACCAACTTCATACAGGAACAGTTGTTGGAAAACTAGAAGGAGATCGTCAAACAACTCTTGGTTATATCGATAACCTTCGTGAATCCTTTGTCCCAGAAGACCGTTCTCGCGGTAATTTCTTCGATCAAGATTGGGGTTCTATGCCTGGTGTATTTGCTGTGGCATCTGGAGGTATCCATGTTTGGCATATGCCAGCATTGCTAGCAATCTTTGGAGATGATTCATGTCTCCAGTTTGGTGGTGGTACTCATGGTCACCCATGGGGATCAGCTGCTGGTGCGGCTGCGAACCGTGTGGCTCTAGAAGCATGTGTTAAAGCACGTAATGCAGGTAGAGAAATCGAAAAAGAAAGTCGCGATATCCTTCTTGAAGCTGCAAAGCATAGCCCTGAGCTAGCAATTGCTCTTGAGACATGGAAGGAGATTAAGTTCGAATTCGATACAGTCGATAAACTCGACGTTCAGTAAAAAGATATTGAGGTGATTGTTAAAATTCACCTCTAATTTTCTTAAATTCACTAGTCGATGACTAAGTCGACTTTCATTCATTCACTAACCTAAGTTCACCATGCCTTTCCAGAGCACAGTAGGTGACTATCAGACAGTCGCCACCCTGGAAACATTCGGCTTCTTACCGCCGATGACCCAGGACGAAATTTACGATCAAATCGCTTATATCATTGCTCAGGGTTGGAGCCCAGTTATTGAGCATGTTCATCCAAGTGGTTCAATGCAGACCTATTGGTCTTATTGGAAATTACCTTTCTTCGGTGAAAAGGATTTGAATCTTGTAGTAAGTGAGTTAGAAGCTTGTCATAGAGCATATCCTGACCACCATGTTCGTATCGTTGGATATGACGCATACACACAAAGTCAAGGTACTTGCTTTGTAGTTTTCCAAGGCCGCTAGATTTAAGCCTTTGATAAATTTAGCCCTGAAAAGCTTTCGGGGCTAATAATTCCTTAGAGAATTAAAAATTATTTTTTACGATCTCTCCATTGGATTGATATGGCCAAACAAACAAGTAGACAATTAGTTCTTGATCGCCGACAGGCATTAAGTCAAGGTGGTAAAAATGCCTCTATTAAAGGCTCAACACCTAATAGAGTTCGTTCCTCAAGCGATGCGAGGGCCACGAGAACTGATGCGGCTTTTGTTAAGCCTAAAAAAACTTTGACTAAATCAAATAATTCTTCTTCTCAGTTAAGTACTAGTAGTTATCAATTAAGTGCTTCTGGAAGTTCAACAGGTGCAAGGTCATATAAAAGTTCAGTGGCTCAGTCTAGCCGGAAACTTGTCATTGCTAGACGTGAGGCATTATCTCGTAGAGGAAAATCTGCTGATCATACAAAAGATATAACCCGAGTTGATGTTGAGAAAAAAAAGGTTCAAAACGCTCCTTCCCATGAAGCAAAAAAGGCTGAACATTGTTGTCCAGAATGTGAGCAAAAAGCTTTAGAGGAGAATCTTAATACAATTTCAAAGCCTGAAATCAGTTTGACTTTAAACAAAAGAAAGACTGATCATCGATCAACTGTTAAAAGAAAAGCAATTACGAATTCAAGTAGAGCTTATGTGCTGGCTCGAAGAGAAGCATTATCAAAACATGGTAAATCTGCTGGAAAGCAGCCAACTACAGCTGCTTCAGTAGCTCGTCAAGGTAATCCAGATTTGACCACTAAAGAAATAGCTCAACGTGTTAGAGAGCTAAAAAGTAAAACAGGAGCTACTGGAAAAACTCGTACATCAGTAACACGTCCTTGTGGTCCAAATAAAAATGGTGCCAAGCAAAATGCTAGTGCACCTGATGCTCATTGGAAAGTGGGAATGAGTGAAACTTCTACTGGCCAACTTGTTACCGGAACTCAAGCAAATAGATCTCTAAAAACCACAGGAAATGAAGCAAGTACATGTCGTTCAATAACAGGTACTCAATACTTGGGTTCAGAAGTTATTGATTCTTTTTGTAATGGTTCAAATACTCCTATAAGTCAGCCAGCAAAAGTAGGCGTTACAAGTACTACTCATGGAAATTTAGTTACTGGTAATGAGGTCGGCAGATCAGACAAAGTTACTGGAGATGAACCTGGTACTTGTAAGAACCTAACTGGCACTGAATATATTTCAGCTGATCAATCAAATGCCTACTGCGGAGGTGTTAATCCTTCTCCTTCAAAGATTGGTTATAGCCAAACTTTAGAGGGTAAGAAAGTAAGTGGAACCATGACTGGTAGATCCGCTTTGGTTACAGGGAATGAGGCAGGATCAAATAAAGATCTAACTGGTGACCAGTATTTAGGTGCTGATCCACTCCCTTCAGGTAGACCAGCAGAAAAGGTTGGCTCCTTAACAACAATTCGTGGGAATGGTGTAACTGGTACTGACGTATCTAGAAGAGAGAATGTTACTGGTAATGAGGCTGGAAGTTGCAAGAACGTGACAGGAGATGAGTATGTGGGTACTGGACAATTTAATGCTTTTTGTGGAAGCAAGCCCGCTCCTGATCCAGCAAAAGTTGGATTGAGTATTACTAATAAAACTCAATCCGTTAGTGGAACTATGACTGGTAGATCACCACTCGTAACAGGAGATGAACCTGGCACTTGTAAAGCCGTAACAGGTACCCCTTATGCAGGATTAGATCAAGCAAATCAATGGTGTAATACCCCCTCGATATCTGAGATAGAGGCTAGAACCCCTAGGAAACTTGGCACTCCTGCTGCAAGATTGACTGGCCAGCAACCTGGCATAGGTGGCAAGATGACAGGAGCTCATAAGGGTGCTTGTGAACCTTTAACTGGAACTCCTTATGTAGGCGGAGATCAATTAAGAGATAATTGTGGCGCTTCAAATATTCCTGAAGGTTATGCGCATGAAGAAAAACCTGAGAAAGCAGCTGCATGGACAAGTTTCAGCGTGAAATCTCCAGCTAGACAGGCTCATATTCAAAATGAAATTAATTCAGGTGTGACAGGTACGAGCTACGAAGATAGCTCAAGAATCACTGGTCCATTTGATATGGCTGCAAATAAAGTGACAGGAACTGAACAATTTCGCTTTGATAGAAAACCATCAAATTCTCAGAGAAATAAAGTTGACGAAATAGTTAATGAAGAAGCTAAGCAACGCCCAACCTCTCAAATAACAGGAGAAGGACAATCTGCAGGATTGAACATAACTGGCGATGATTGGGCCAGAGGAGAACATGTCACTGGAACGGAAGGTGCCTCTGCTAAGCGTAGAAATCCTTCACGTCCAGGACCAATGAGTGCAATGAAAGCATCTGAATTAAAGAGAAACCAAGAGGTTCCTGAACCAGATTTCCTAATCACTGGCTCTAGTGGTAATACAAGGGATGGCCAGCTGGTTACTTTCTCTGGTGGAGCAAGAGGTTAAATAGTCGATGGCCTATCGTAATTTGGCCAAGAAATCTCTTCGTGGGCCTACAGCTCCTATGAAGAGATTTGTCGACCTAGAGAATCAGAGCTTGAATTCTGAAGTAATTAAGACTACTAATTCTTTCTCTGATGAAATAAAAACCATTAGCTCCTTTTCCACTGATCATCCATTAACCAATTCTCAAGAAAATCAGAGGTTAAATCAATACGAAAAAAAGGTTAAAGGTCGATTTGACAATATTGTTCCTCTTTTAAAAAGAGTCTCTAGTCTTCAAAATGATTTAAATTTTGTAGAAAGCGCTCAAAATTTATGTCGCTCAGAATTAGGTTATGAATTACCATTGCACATACTTGAAAAGGCGTGGGTTGGAAGTGTTGATATAAGTGCCTTGTTTGCATGGTGTGTTTTTCAATCACACCAATTGACTAGTAATGAATTTTTCAATTCAGATCCAATAGAGGGATCTGAAGATAGTCAATATGCCAAATCTTTTCAATCTTTTCTTTATCAATGTGGCTTTCATCTTTTAGATATAACTCCTTGTGCCGATGGCCGATTAGCTCATGCTATTTCTTACGCTTTACGTATACCTTTTAGCTCTGTTAGGAGGCGTTCTCATGCCGGTGCACTATTTGATATTGAAAAAACAGTTAATCGTTGGATTAAAACTGAACATAGTAGATATAGAGAGTCAACTCCTAACTCTGCAACTGAGCCAACAAGATATTTAAAATCAGTAATCTATCATTTTAGTTCTGTTGATCCTATGCACCAAGGATGTGCTGCTCATGGTAGTAATGATGAGTTGGCAGCATCAGAAGGCTTACAGCGATTATTAGATTTCAGGGAAGCAGTCGAAAATAGTTTTTGCTGTGGTGCATCTGTTGATTTGCTTTTAATTGGTATTGACACAGATACAGATGCGATAAGAGTTCATACTCCTTCAAAAACTAATGAAGTTGATTTGAAATCATGGGTTTGTGCAAATGAAATCTACAAAGAGACTCAATTTCTAAATGCTGAGGATGCTCTTCAAAAAATTCAAAAAAATATCAAAAGTGTCTGTCCTGGAGAAACTGATCCAAATATGGTTATGTTTATCACTAAACTCATTTCAAATAATATTTCTCAAATTGATTATGTAAAAAACTTTCACGATGGAAGTTATAAAGATGCTGGTCATGCTGAGAGATTTATTGGTGTAGGTATTGGCTTTAAAGAAGTTCATTTGAGAAACCTTACTTATTTTGCTCATTTGGAGACTGTTGAGCAAGGAGCTCCTGACTTAGATGTCGGAGTGAAAATTTTTACAGGTCTAAATATCTCGAGGAGTTTACCAATCCCTATTGTCATTCGCTTTGATTACTCAGGTAGTGTCCCTCATGCAAGAAACAGGGCGTTATCTGATTGTCATAGAATTAATGAGGCTATTAAGTCTCGTTATCGAGATTTAATAGATGATGGATCACTTCACACATTTCTTACTATTCGAGATCGAGACAAAAAGGCTCCTGCAGAAGTTGTAGGTTCTTCCCTCGATCCAGTCACTCAGGAGGCTCACTAAATGCTCATTTGTAAAGTTCTCAAACCACTTGTCTCAACCAATCGCATTCCAGGCTTTGAACATAAGCATTTACAGGTTGTATTGGACGGCAGCTCAAAAAAAGTTGCTGTTGATGCTGTTGGATGTAAACCAGATGATTGGGTTATATGTGTAGGAAGTTCTGCCGCTCGCGAAGCTGCTGGAAGTAAGTCTTATCCAAGTGATTTAACTATTGTTGGGATCATTGATCATTGGGATCCAGAGACACAACAACAGATTCCAGGAGGAGCAAAATAATGGAGATCATGCAAGTTATGGGACGGTTGGTATGTACACAGAGAGTGGAAGGTTTAGGACATATGCATTTAAGAATATTGTGTAATAACAAAGGTAAAAGACTTGTGGCTGTTGACCCTGTCGGTGCGCGAGAAGGTAATTGGGTCTTTACCGCAACAGGAACCGCAGCAAGGTGGGGATGCCAAGATCCAAATGTTCAAACTGATTTAACTATTGGTGGGATTATTGATAATTGGTCACCTGATGATTAGTTTCAGCACTATTCAATAAAGCTTAATTTTATAAATTCCTAAATTATGACTAACTCTTCAAATCGACGACCAAAAAGTGGTAATAAAAACAAAAAACCTAAAGATCAGGTTGTTGATATTAATCCCTTGAATTCAAACACTAAATTAAAAACTACTTCCAATATAAAGTCCTCTTCGACTCAAAAATTATCTAATACTAAAAGTATTCCTAGAGCTGAAAATAGATTTAATGGCTCTGGAAGTTCTGGTTCAACTAAAACTCCAATTGGAAAAAATAAAGGTTTTAAAAGTTATTCAAAATCAGGGATTGCATTAGGAATGATAGAGACTCGTGGACTTGTTCCCGCAATCGAAGCAGCAGATGCAATGACTAAGGCTGCTGAAGTTAATTTGATCGTTAAGGAACTCGTAGGTGGAGGATATGTAACAGTAATGGTTCGTGGTGAAACTGGTGCTGTGAATGCTTCTGTGAGAGCAGGTGCTGATGCATGTGAGCGTGTTGGGGATGGCTTGGTTGCGGCACATATTATTGCCCGTCCACATATCGAAGTTGAGCCGGCTTTGAAAGGGAGCGGTGCTAAAAGAAGAAGTTAAGTAGTTTTTTGTTTATAAATTATTTCTTCAATTAATTCACGATGTAGTAGTTTTTATAAAAGAAATGTTTTTTTTATGGAAGGGTGGAGGCAAAAGAAAAGACCAGAGTGTCTAGAAAAAAGGTTTGAATTCCAATCTTATGAAAAAAACAGAGATTTTCTCGATGAGCTAGGTGATTTTTGCGAGAAGGTAAATCGCTTCCCTGACATAAGTTTCGGGAAGACTTATGCAAACATCACCATCAGGCCTTTAGAAAATAATGAGAAAGAAGAAATATCAAAAGAAGATTATGATTTCGCAAGTAAAATAGATTTTTTAAATAAACAGCAAAAAAATTAATCTTCATCTTTGGGTTGTTCTAGGTCTCTTTTGATTAATGCCATTAGATAAGAGGGAGTTTTATATCTCCCTGGCAAACATCGATTGAGCGTCTCTAGATGGCTCCAGCAAACTGTTTTTTTTATTTGATCAGCGGTACGTCCTTGTTGCAAGAGCCTCCTAAGTGCTTTGCAGTACAGAGGGTATCCTGCTTCTAGTTCGCCAATAGTCAACTTGGCAGTGGACATTGTCTATTGCGAATCAATTATTAATTTAGACAATCATGGGGCCACTTAGCAAAGTGGCAATGTTCTGTTTAGTCACAAAGTTGTTTTTATTTCTTGTTTCCTAGCCAAGCAACGCAATCTATTTCAATTTTTCCTCCCTTTGGAAGATTTGATACTTCCACGCATGCTCTCGCTGGGCTTGTCGCTGCTCCCCCAAAGGTTTCTGCATAAATCGCATTTACTTTTGCGAAGTCGTTTAAATCAGTTAAGTAAATAGTTGTTCTTATTACATTTGAATTTTTCCCACCAGCAGCTTCAACTACTGCCATTAAATTTTTTAAAACTTGTCTGGTTTCCTCCTCTATATTGCCATTCCCTATCATTATCCCAGTTGAAGGGTCTAAAGCAATTTGTCCTGAGCAATACAACCAGTTTTCTACTAATACAGCTTGGTTATAGGGGCCAACTGGTTTAGGTGCGAATTCTGTTTCGATTGGCTCTATATCTGAACTTTTCATAAATGTATAGGCTTGTGTTAAGAGATTTGATAGTTAAATTAGAATTTAACATTTCCAACTATCTTTGTGCATTCTTAGTTTTGTAAATTCTTCGACATTTTGCGCTCTTAAAAATAAATTTGTTTTTCTTTCTTCTGAGATTGTTGATGGGAGACTAGGTATTCCATTTCGAAGCTTATTCTGAACAAGCTCTAATCTTTCTTTAATAAAAATATTTTTTGAATCTAAAGTTAATGCCCATTTTAAGTTGTTTTCTGTATATTCATGAGCTGAGTATATTTTTGTGTTTTCTGGTAAGGAATTAAGTTTATATAAACTTTCAAACATTTGAGACGGCGTTCCTTCTAGAAGGCGACCACAACCACCTCCGAAAATTGTGTCTCCAGGGAATAATATATTATATTTAGCATTTTCTTTTGATACATAAAAGGCAATATGGTTGTTCGTATGACCATGCACCTCAATGACTTGAATCTCACCATCCATTAAATGAAAAATATCATTATCATCTACTGAAAAGGTTTGAAAAGGTATTCTTGTAAGTTCTTTTTTTGATGCAATTACCTTTGCATTCGGCCATCTTTTGATTAGCTTTTGTGTCCCACCTATATGGTCATCGTGATGATGCGTTTGAAGGATAGCTTTCAAGGATAGGTTTTTCTCTAAAAGCCATTTTTCTACAGGACTTGAGATGGATGGATCTATTACTACCGCATTGCAATTGTGGACCCATACCCATACGATATTGTCCTGTAAAACAGTAATTGGGTGAATAGTGAATTCGCTTTCTTTCTCTAACATTTTTTATTTAAGTAATGAAATAGTTGGAATCCATTTCAATGGTTTTTGACATGTTTACTGTTGCATTAGCAAAAGGCGCCTTATTGAAAGAATCAGTCTCAATGTTTTTGAACGTTGGACTTGACTTCTCGGCTGTTTTAGACGATAGCAATCGTCAATTGATGGTCCCGTCAGTTTGTGGACGAGCTAAAGCCCTTTTAGTAAGGAACAGTGATGTCCCTGTTTACGTATCTTATGGACAGGCACAACTGGGAATAGTTGGTTTTGATGTGTTAGAAGAGCAGAAATTGCAGGTGTCTAATTTAGTTGATCTTGGTTTTGGAGCATGCCATATGTCTGTTGCAGTTAAATCGAGTAGTGGTTATATGAGTGCTTCTGACTTGCCACCTAACTGTCGTGTTGCAAGTAAATTTACAAATTGTGCAAAGAAATTTTTTGATCAAATTGATTTGCCTGTTGAATTGGTTCATTTGAGTGGATCGGTTGAACTTGGTCCTATAACAGGTATGGCTGAAGCAATCGTTGATTTAGTCGCAACTGGTCGTACTCTTAGAGATAATGGTCTGATAGAAATTGAAGAACTTTTCAAATCAAGCGCTCGGCTTGTTGGTCATCCACTATCACTAAGGTTAGATAGAGGTCCACTTCAAGAAATTATTGATTCAATTCAAATCCAATCTCAGATTAATCTTTCTCCTGATGGCAAAAAATGATTTTCGAAGAGTTAAGAAACTTGGTAAGTATTTAAAAAAGGAAAAAAAACGTTTAATCCTAATACTTTTAATACTAATACCTGTTGCTTTAGCCGGTGCAATTCAACCTCTCCTTGTAGGGCAAGCTATTTCTGTTTTAAGAGGAGAAGATACGATATCTTTTTTTGATAATTTATCTGCTCAATCATCAATTAGTTTGATAATATTAACCCTATTCATAACAGTATTACTAAGACTTGGATTACAGGGTTTTCAGTCATACAATATACAGGCTGTAGGGCAAAGGCTGACTGCAAGAATTAGAAATGATTTGTTTTCCCATTCCATGTCATTGTCATTACGTTTTCATGACAAAATGCCTGTTGGTAAATTGCTAACAAGATTAACTAGTGATGTTGATGCATTGTCAGAAGTTTTTGGAAGTGGAGCTGTTGGTGTTTTAGCTGATTTTGTAAGCCTTATAGTTATATCAATAACTATGATTTTAATTGAATGGAGATTGGGTTTGCTTCTTTTAATTATTCAAATACCTGTTACAGCTTTTATTCTTTGGCTACAAAAACGTTATCGAATACAAAACTATAAAGTTAGAGAAGAACTTTCCCAGTTGAATGCAAACTTTCAGGAAAATTTACAAGGCCTAGAAGTTGTTCAGATGTTCAGAAGGCAATCATTAAATGGTCAAAAATTTTCCAAAACTGGTACTGATTATAAAAATGCGGTAAACGGGACTATTTTTTATGACAGCAGTATTTCTGCTTTTATTGAATGGGTCTCATTGGCAGCAGTCGCATTGGTTATTTCTTTGGGCGGTTATATGGTTACGGCAGGAGCTATGGGACTTGGTACTCTAACCACATTTATTCTTTATTCACAAAGATTATTTGAACCTCTGAGGCAATTGGCAGAAAGATTTACACAAATCCAGGGTGGGCTAACAGCAGTTGAAAGAATAAGTGAGCTGCTTGAAAAGAAAATAGAGATTTATGATCAAATTGATAAGAAACTAGAAAATAAAAAAATAATCAATTCAAATGAAACTCGAATTGGAGAAGTTTTATTTGAAAATGTTAGTTTTTTTTATAGAGAAGATGAACCTATAATAAACGATTTAAGTTTCAAAATTAACCCCGGTGAACATGTCGCTCTTGTTGGCCCAACTGGGTCAGGCAAGACAACTTTGATTAGATTATTATGTAGGCTTTATGAACCTCAAAAAGGAAATATATACATTGATGGTCAAAATATTAGAAACATTTCTATTCAAGCTCTTAGGAAAAAACTTGGAGTAGTTCTTCAAGATACTTTCCTTTTTAGTGGAAACGTTGCAGATAATCTTCGTTTGGATTCTTCAATAGATAATCAGGGCTTGAAAGATATATGCAGTGAATTAGGACTCGATAATTTATTGAGAAAGCTGCCAAATGGATTAGATACATATATCAGGGAAAGAGGAGGGAATCTTTCTTCAGGAGAGAGACAGCTTTTATCTATTGCAAGAGTTGCAATAAGAGATCCAAAAGTATTAATCATGGATGAAGCAACTGCTTTTATGGATCCGTCAACTGAGGCAACTTTGCAAAGAGATCTTGATAGATTGTTAGAGAAAAGAACAGCGCTTGTTATTGCACATAGATTAGCAACAATTGAATCATCTGATCGAATCCTTGTGATGAGAAAAGGAAGGCTAGTTGAGCAAGGTAATCATGAAGAGTTGAGGGCTTTGGGTGGACTTTATGCCCAACTATCTGATTTGCAAGAAAAAGGTCTCGCATCTATCTGAATAGTACTAATTTATGATTAATCTAGGGTCAAAAAAACTAGGAATGCCAGGCTGGAGGAATCAAAATGTTCTTTCAGATGAAACCTTAAAAAATATATATGGAAAACAAGCTATTCAATACTTTAATCAAGATAATTCATCCCTCTTTGTTTTTAGTGATTCCAAATCTTTTGATTTAATTGAACTTGAGCAACTTTTACAAGCAGTTGGTTGGGGAAGAAGACCACTTCGAAGAGTGAAACGAGCTCTAGATAATAGCTTGCTGAAGATTGGTCTATGGCAACATGATCCTAAGTTTCCAAGATTAATTGGATTTGCAAGATGCACCGGAGACGGAGTTATTGATGCAACAATATGGGATGTAGCTATTAACCCTGTTTATCAAGGTTATGGATTAGGGAAACAACTTATGTCATATTTAATGAGGAGTTTAAAAAGGGAAGGTGTTACTAGAGTAACTCTATTCGCTGATTCTGATGTGATAACTTTTTATAAAAGACAAGGATGGACTCTAGAACCAAAAGGGAATAAATGTGCCTTTTGGTATTCTAATTAATTGATTATATTACAGTTTTAAAATTATGAATAGTATTCTTTTGATAAATTATCTGTTTGATGGCCTTGGCGCCATTTCTTTCTTAAGCTTGCATTCTTAATTGCACGTTTAATTATATTTGAATTAGACCATCTTATATCGTCAGTGTATAAATTTAAACCGATACGCTTTACTTTTGCAATTGTTGTAATTCTAATTATCAAGTCGAGATCCTCCATTATTTTTAAGGATGAGAACCCTCCTGATCGGTGGTAAAGGTCTTTGTGAATTAGTAAACCTTGGTCGCCATAAGGACGTTGTAAAAAATGACTTCTAAGTGCTACAGCGAGTTCTAAAATTCTGTATTCTAATTTATACTTTTTCACTTTAAAATCAAAATACCATGCAAAATTCTTTGATGTTTTATTTTGCGTTATTTTAAACAAACTTTCTCCGCATTTTTTATCTAACCTACTATCTGCATGAAGAAATAGAAGCCAATCTCCTTTTGCTTTGGAGGCACCAGTTTTTAATTGATATCCTCTATTTTTCTTAGGACTATTGATAACACTAACTCCTTGTATTTTTGCAATTGAAATAGTTAAATCTGTACTCCCTCCATCCACTAATATTAAATCAAAATCATTAGGCCATTCATTTAAATCAGCAAAGAGAAGAGGAAGATGATCTGCTTCGTTTAGAGTTGGTATGACGATGCTGAGAGTTGGAAACTGTTGTGATCTAGCCATGGTGATAAATCCAAAATATTGTCAAGATCATTTTTAGTTTGAAGTAATTGATAATTTATTTGATTTAAGGAAGCCAATCGAATTGTTTCTTCAAGCACTTTATCGCTTCCCCATTTTATACCAGAAAATGGCCAGGTGCATAGTGGATTTAAGAGTTTGTTTGATAATCCTATAAGCCAGTATCCACCGTCTTTTGAAGGACCTAATACCATTTCTTTTTGATTAAGTATTTGAATAGCTTGAACTAAGTCAAAGTGTGAGATTGATGGTAAATCAGTTCCAATTAATAGGACAGGTTTATGAATAGTTTTGTGAGAAATTTTTTTTTCAAATTTAGTCTTTAAAAACTGTCTTTTCATTTTTGTTCCTAGATTGCCAGGCCCTTGAATCGCAATTTTTTGAATCTTATTTTTTAGCGCCCATTTTTTTGCTGCCTGAATTCCAATTCCATCGATGGCAACTGTTATATCAGCGAGACCATCTTTTTGAATCTCTTTAGCTACTTTAATAGTGTGATTCGTTAGTTTTTCTTGGATCTTTGCTGCATGAAGTGCCCCTATATCCTTGGATAAACGACTTTTACATCTAAAGATAGCGTGCCATCTTGTCATTAAAACTATGGTTGGTTTATTACTTTTATTGAATCTTGCTGTTTTAACTACCTTATACATAGTTATTGACTTCAGGCTTTTCGGTGTTCTTGAAGTTTAAGTTACTATTTATTTCATATGATTAATTTTTGTTCTGAAAAAAAAATAAACCTATTTGTGTGTCCTTTTTCTGATCCATGACAAATTTACTTTTTTGAATGTGACGATTCAATTTTTACAACTTGATTCCCAGATTTAACAATTTCTGATTAAAGTTCTCGCTAAAATCAAAATCCATTAGGTAATGTCTGTGCCCACTCGCAATGAGCTATGGACGAAGGTGCAGCAATTACTGCAAAAGAATTTAAGTAAACCTTCATACGAAACATGGATACGCCCAGCTGAATTCCTTGACTTCAAAGATGGGCGTTTGACCTTGCTTGCTCCAAATAGCTTCTCAAGTGATTGGTTAAGAAAAAATTATTCTCAAAAAATCGAAGAGATTGCAACAGAGATACATGGACATGAAGTAAAGATTTACATCAAGGTTAAAGAAGAATTTTCGTCAAATAAAAGCGATAAGAAAAAGACTTTTTCTGATTTAGAAAATAATGCAATTCACGCTAGAGATAATTCAGAAGTTAAATCGAAGCAAGCCCCAACAAAAAAATTTTTACCTGGTTTGAATCTTCGGTATGTGTTCAATAGATTCGTTGTAGGTCCTAATAGTCGGATGGCTCATGCCGCTGCAATGGCAGTAGCGGAAGCCCCAGGTAGAGAGTTCAACCCATTATTTATTTGTGGCGGTGTTGGTCTAGGTAAAACTCATCTAATGCAATCTATTGGCCATTACAGATTGGAAATCGACCCACAAGCAAAGGTTGCATATGTTTCCACTGAGACTTTTACCAATGATTTAATTGTTGCTATCAGAAAAGATGGAATGCAAGCTTTTAGAAATAGGTATAGAGAAGCTGATTTGATATTGGTTGACGATATACAATTTATTGAGGGAAAAGAATATACACAGGAAGAGTTCTTTCATACTTTTAATGCTTTGCATGAGGCAGGGAGGCAAATTGTTCTTACAAGTGATAGGCCACCAAGTCAAATACCTCGTTTACAAGAAAGATTGATTTCAAGATTTTCAATGGGACTAATCGCTGATATTCAAGCACCTGATTTAGAAACGAGAATGGCAATATTACAAAAAAAAGCTGAACATGAAAGAATGCGTTTACCAAGAGATTTGATTCAGTTCATAGCTGGAAGATTCACTTCGAATATTAGAGAATTGGAAGGGGCGTTTACTCGAGCTGTGGCCTTTGCCTCTATAACTGGGCTGCCAATGACGGTCGAATCGGTAGCACCTATGCTTGATCCTACTGGACAAGGAGTTGAAGTTAAACCTAAGCAAGTCTTGGAAAAAGTAGCTGAGGTATTTGGAGTTACTGAAGAGGAAATGCGTAGCCCCAGTAGACGTAGACCTGTTAGTCAGGCAAGACAGGTTGGCATGTATTTAATGCGCCATGGTACAGATTTAAGTCTTCCTCGTATTGGAGAATCTTTTGGGGGAAAAGATCATACAACAGTTATGTATGCCATTGAACAAGTGGAAAAGAAACTTTCAAGTGAGCCACAATTGGCTAGCCAGGTTCAAAAAGTTAAGGATCTACTTCAAATCGACTCACGAAAACGTCGTTGATTAAATAGTATGGGTAGAAAAATTTAATTTTAATCGAATAGTCTAGGATTTTGATCAAGCCTATTCTTAGTAGGTATTTTAGGGCCTAGGTCGCCACCATCAATATTTGCTGTGCGTTCAAGAGCTTGTCTAAGCAATCTTCCTGATAATAAAGGCATATCTCTTGGAACTGAGATTCTATCTCGGAGGTAGCGTAACGCAGAGGCACTATTTTCTCCTGGAGTACAATCTTTTTTTGTAATCATAGAAGTTAAGGCTGCTCTCAATGGCTGATCAAACAATTTATTTTTCATTGGGCTAACAGCAATGATTCTCTCTTTATGTTTGATCACTCTTCCTAAAGCCAATGCCTCATAATGATTTTTTGATTTTTGATCAACTTTTAAATCTACTAGTTCCAATTTTCCTAATCCAGAACCTTTATCAATTTCTTGGGCAAATAATTTCTGGGCTTCATTTGAATAAGTAAAGCAACCTCCCATTTGAGGAGGTAAATCATGGACATGAGTATGAAAATCTCCTTGAGTTCCTCTATATTCGTCAAGGTTTTCAAGATTGCTAAGCCATGTATTTATGAGAGGGTGCTCTTCTCTTAATGAATATCCCTTGTAGTAAGCCAATGAGGCATTCATTCTCTCAACATATGGAATAAAAATAACGTCTGCTGATCCAGGCTTGTTCCCATCATCTTTTGAGATTGGTGTAAGCCATCCGAAAGGATCTTTCTGTAGTTCTTCTTCAAATTTTTTCGCAACAAGTTTGAAACTCTCTTTCTTTTGTTCTTCTTGGCCTTGGAAAAGAGATTTACGACATAACCAATTACACCATGATGAGAATAATTCTCTTTCAAGTCTCCTATGACCTAAGACTTCCTTCTCATTTAGTGATTGACCTAGAGGACCATATATTTGCTCTAACACAAATAGAATCTCATCGCTTTCTGTAATTACATGATTTTTAATTTCTATTGCAGGGAGCATACCTGACGGTACTTTTCTTAGATACCATTTTTCTTTGTCTCCATAGCAACGCATTGTGATTTTTTTTACTCGGTAAGGAATTTTCTTGAGCTCTAACCAAATCCAAACTTTTTGGCAATAAGGACACCATGCATGATTGTCTCTATAAAGAGTAACAATTGCCTCGGACTCAATTTTATTAAAAAGACGAAGTGAGGAATATGGGTTATTTAACCCGTTGATTTGATCAATTGGATCAGCCACATATGTTGCTAATTCTTCCCAACTCATTGCATTTCTGGTTGGATTCATTTATTTCAACGAGAATAGGGAAATAATACTAGGTTGCAAAATTGAAAAGGTCTTTTGATTTAATTGTCATAGGTGCAGGATCCGGTGGACTTGCTGCTGCAAAGAAAGCTGCTAGCTATGGAGCCTCTGTGGCGATCATCGAGGGTGATCTTGTTGGAGGAACATGTGTAATAAGAGGTTGTGTCCCAAAAAAATTATTAGTATGTGGCTCCTCTCTCTCAGAGAGTTTGTTGTCTGCACCATCTTATGGTTTTGATTTCGATAATTTACAGATAAAGTCTGAGCGTTTATTAGCTAATGTTCGACAGGAAGTAAAAAGGCTAAATGAATTGCATGAGGCTTTTCTAAGTAAGGCAAATGTTCAGCTTTTTAAAGGTTGGGGTGAGTTTAGAAATTCAAATTGTATTGCCATAAAAAATCGAAAAAATGGAGAGACATTAAATGAACTCTATGGTGAAAGAATTCTTCTTGCAGTGGGAGGCAGACCTAAAAGACCAAGTATCGAAGGGGCATCTTTAGGTTGGACAAGTGATGATATGTTTATTCTCAAAAGTTTGCCAAATAAAATTATAATTGTTGGTGCAGGTTATATTGCTTGCGAATTTGCATGCATATTACAGGGATTAGGTGTTGAAGTTACTCAAATAGTAAGAGGTGAACGAATCTTGAGAGGGTTTGACCTCGAGCTTTCTTCCTCATTAACCGAGGCTATGCTGAATAAAGGAATTAACATAATTTTCGGAGAGAATCTTTCTTCAATAAAAGGAACCCCTGGATCTTTAATTATAAAAACAAATACAGGCAAAGAGCTTGAATCGAATGGATTACTTTTCGCTACTGGTAGAGAGCCATTTTTAGAGGGGTTGCAGTTAGAAAAAGTGGGCATTGAAATTTTTGAAAATAAAATTAAAGTTGATAGTGAAAACAAAACAAATATTTCTAATATCTTTGCTATTGGAGATGTAACTGACAGGATCAACTTGACGCCTGTTGCAATTGATGAGGGTAGAAAGTTTGCAGATAGAAATTATGGAAAATCGGATCGTAAGGTTAACTATGATTTTGTTCCATATGCTGTATTTAGTCAGCCTGAAATAGCTTCTGTGGGTATAACTGAAGAGAAGGCTATCCAATCGGTTGGGAAAGATAACATTAAAGTATATAGATCAATATTTAGGCCCTTATCTAAATCATTACCAAAGACTGGCTCTAAATGTATCTTAAAGCTAATAGTTAACAAAAATAATAATAAAGTTTTGGGATGTCATATGATTGGAGATAATGCATCTGAGATTATTCAGATGGCATCAATATCACTAATGCTAGGAGCTAAAAAGTCTGATTTTGATAATACAATGGCATTGCATCCTACGATAGCAGAGGAATTTGTTACAATGAGATGATTCATGAAAAGGTGTCAGTTTTTAGTATTTTTTCTTATTTTTAACCAGTAAGTAATTGTCTTATATATAATTGTTACTATTGAAAATGATATAGCTATAAAAACTAACTCTTTGAATGCTGAATGTAAAGTTGGTAGAGTTAGTGGTATTATTTTATCTGCAATGTAAAGCATATATAATCCTAGTAAAACCCCGCCTTCACCTCTACTTATAATTCCTTTTGTCCAAAAAATTGGCATGCAAGCAAGTGTCGTGATTACCATAATAGGAATGTCTTTAGTTATTAGTATTTTCTCAACAACTAAACCACTCTCACCAGATAATACAGAACAGCTACCTAAAACTAGTAGTTGATTTAATAAACAACTTCCAATTACGTTGCCTATTGCTAGATCAGTTTGACCACGAATAGCGGCAACTAATGACGTGATTAACTCTGGTAAAGAGGTACCCAGCGATACAATCGTTAACCCAATTATGGCTTCACTAACACCTATGAGTTCTGCAATTGTTGATGCGCCTTCTATTAGCAGTCGTGATCCAAGAGTAAGCAAGAAAATGCCACCTATTAATTTCACGCATGCATTTAATAAACTTGTTGAGTCTTTTTCTATATTGATTTCTGGTTCTGCTTCTTGGGTTCTTTGCGGTTCCTCTCTTGCTGTGCGAATTTCCCAAGTGGTATTTATTACTAGCGCGACTATTAAAGCTACGCCAAATTGCCAAGTTATCAGCTCTGAAGCGGCCATTCCCCAGACTGCAGTTGATATTCCTAAAAGAAGAGGAATGTCTCTCCTTACAAGACGACTTCCAACTCTTAAAGGTCGTAATAGCGCACTTCCTCCGAGAACCACCATCACATTGAAAATATTGCTGCCAACAATGTTGCTCAAAGCAAGACTATCTGATCCAGCAAGGGAGGAGTTGACACTAACAAATAGTTCAGGTGCACTTGTCCCGAGCGATACTATTGTTAAACCAATAACTAGTTGAGGTATCCCAAGGATTAAAGCTAAAGCTACAGACCCTTGAATAAAGAACTCCCCGCCGCTAAAAAGTAAAAGTATTCCAACAATAAGCTCAAAAAATGATAATAACATTGACGGCATAATTGAGTGATTTATTGAGAAACTAAATTAGTGAATTAATTTATATTTTTTATATTTGGTATTATCATAATATCTTAGCTCTTTATGGATACTTGAAGACTTATAGATCAAGGTTGCATAAGATATACATTAAAAAGCTTTAATCCTGTGATTGCTTCTGTAAATCAAATTTCATTATTAAAGCCGGATGATTGGCATCTGCATTTGAGAGATGGAAAGATTTTGAAAGGTGTTTTAAGGCACACAGCAAATGTATTTTGCCGTGCTATAGTCATGCCTAATCTTGATCCGCCAATAACTACTTTAGACCAAGCAATAGGATATAAAAAAAGAATTATACAGTCTATCCCTGAAGGTGTCTCTTTTACTCCATTGATGACAGCATACCTTACGGATGATATGCCTCCAGAGGTTTTAGAAAGAGGCTTTGGAGAAGGTGTCTTCCATGGGGCAAAGCTCTATCCAGCGAATGTGACAACTAATTCCTCGTATGGGGTTACAGATATAAGAAAAATCGACAATCTATTTGAGACGATGGAAAGAATTGGTATGCCATTATTGATTCATGGAGAAGTGACCGATCTCAATATTGATGTGTTTGATAGAGAAGCTGTTTTTATTGAGCGTCATCTTGAACCATTATTAAGAAGATTTTCATCACTTAAAGTTGTTTTAGAGCACATCACGACAATCGATGCGATTGACTTTGTAGAAAGCAGTCAATTTGATATAGCAGCTACAATCACACCTCATCATTTACATATCAATCGAAATGCAATGTTCAATGGTGGGTTAAGGAGTGATTTTTATTGCTTGCCTACAGCTAAGCGTGAAATACATCGTATTGCCCTTAGAAAAGCGGCTACTAGTGGTAAATCCTGCTTTTTCCTTGGAACTGATTCAGCACCTCATACCCGTAAGTTTAAGGAAAGTTCATGTGGATGTGCAGGAATCTTTAATGCTCCTTTCGCTTTGGAAAGCTATATGAAAGTATTTGAAGAAGAAAATGCCCTGGACAAGTTTGAAGCTTTTTCAAGTATTAATGGAGCTACTTTTTATGGATTACCTCTAAATACAGAGCGGATAACTTTGGTTAAAGAAAATATTTCCGTACCACAATTTGTTGATGTTGGATTAGATGGTGATCCTAATGATTTTGTAAAACCATTTCATTCAGGAGAAACTCTTGGCTGGGTTGTACGAGATGTTTAGCTAGATTGGTGAATGATTCTTTCCATGGTTATTTAAATCTAGATATACTTAAGAGTACTGATTTAAGCACATACGTTTACGCTAATATGTAAATGCCTTAGAGTTGAATCCTGGCATTGTAACAATCGTTGCTATCACTGGGGAGTGTGGCGGAATTGGTAGACGCACCAGACTTAAAATCTGCACACTCATCATTCATACATACATGTACAGCATCAGCTTAATCGGCTGGTGCTTTTTAATTCTTAGGTAAACGTTAGTTATACCAAGGTGGATAGAGATATACAAATTACCCATACTCAATCTGATGACTTTAATTTATGCCTACACCAGCTCAAATTGATGAGCAAATTAACCATGAACGTGATGCAATTGCTCAAGGATTAAAACGTCTTAGAGATCAAACTAAAACATTAGAAGGTAAAGAATATGCTTCAGCTTCTGTCTATGGAGTAACAACAATAGATGCCTTATTACCTTTAGTTGTTGATAGAATTAAGGAAACAAATCTAACAATTCATAAAGGTCATAATGGACAATCATTTAAGGAAATTAAACAATATCTAGCTGATATTGAACCATTAGCAGCTGCAGCTATAACCTGTAAAATTACTATTGATAAGGTATTTGGATATAAAGAAGGCAGCAATCAAATACAAAATGTATGTGATGCGATAGGTAAAGGTGTAGAGAATGAGTGTCAAATGAGGCACTATGAAAGACATGCTCCAGGTTTACTAGCAACTCTTAAAAAGAATTACTGGCATAAATCCATAGGTACAGGTCAGAAAGTTGTGGTGATTCAAACACTTATGAATCGCTATGAAGTACAAAAATGGGAAACATGGGGTCGAGGAAATAGGGTCAAGCTTGGTGGCTGGTTACTCAGCTGTGTAATAAACACAAGTCAGTGGTTTACTCAAGAAGTAAGACAAGTTGGTCGTAAGACAAATAGTTATGTAGTACCTACACCTGAGTTCTTAGCCATCAAAGATGAGGTCATGCACAATGCTGAACTCTTCAGTCCTCTCGCTTGGCCAATGCTTATTGAGCCAAATGACTGGACACCTGAAAAGCCCGGTGGCTACTTGCTTAACGAGATAATGAAGGGTCACGATATGGTTCGCAGATCTGAGGTGTCCCGTATACAGGGAGAAAGACCTTACGAGTTTTTAAACAAGATTCAAAAAGTTGCTTACACCCTGAACCCGTTCACTGTTGGAGTAGCTGAAAAGCTTGAAAAGGATGGTACAACTGTTGGTAAATTTCAACCAATCTTTAACCATGACTTACCTAATAAACCTATTGATATAGCTGAGAATAAAGAAGCTAGAAAACAATACTGTAGAGATGCAGCGAAGGTACAAAACCTTCAAGCTCAAGAGTTTAGGAAGTCTTGTCGTACAAGGATGACGATGGAGACAGTAGAACGCTTTAAGAATAAAGAGAAGTTCTATATTCCATGGTCTTTTGATTACCGAGGGAGGGTTTATCCCATCCCTGCATTTCTAACTCCACAGGATACAGACTTTGGAAAAAGTCTTATAAGATTTGCTGATGAATCCTTTATGGATGAGGAGGCAGAGAAATGGCTAAGGTTTCAGCTTGCTACTACATTCGGTCTTGATAAAGAGACTATCAATGAGAGACTTGTTTGGACTTATGAGAATGAATGGTTAGTAGAAGAAATTGCTACTGATCCAATAGGTCAACGTCATGAATGGGAGAATGTTGAGGAACCTTGGCAATTCTTAGCTGCATGTGATGAGTTCTATCACTGTGTAATCAAGAGAGATCGAATAAGTACTGGTTTACCAATAGCCATAGACGCTACATGTAGTGGTCTACAGATACTGGCAGGTCTCGCTAAAGATAAATCAACAGCTGAACTTGTTAATGTATTACCATCAGATAAGCCACAAGATGCTTATAAAGTAATAGCTGAAACATCTAAACCAAATATACCTTTAAAGCTACGTCCTGACTGGGATCGTAAATGTACAAAGCGTACAGTAATGACGATACCCTACAATGCAAAACCGTTCAGCAATAGATCGTACATTAGAGAAGCTTTAAAGGATAAGGATATAGAGATTGAGAAGGAAGAGTTAACTCAAACAGTTAACGCTGTTAGAGATGCAATGAATGTCATAGTCCCTGGACCAATGAGGGTTATGAAATGGATAGAATCAGAGGTTAGTAATGCTATTAAGCGTGGAGCTACCGAACTTAAATGGGTAACTCCATCAGGTTTTATTGTCTCTCAACAAATCTTTAAGAAAGAATTTGAACGCATAACTTTACGAGTCTTAGGAGAAGCAAGGCTAAAGATGAAAGTTGCTACTGGAGATAGTGCTGAGGTTGATAAGGCTAGACACAAAGCTGCTACAGCTCCCAACCTCATTCACTCTCTAGATGCCAGTCTCTTATGTCTATCAGCTCTAGACTTTAACCACCCTATAGCTCTCATACACGATAGTGTCTTATGTAGAGCTACAGATATGAGCGAGCTATCCAGAATTGTCAGAGAAAAATACATGCACCTGTTTGCAGAGCATGATTACCTAACAGATTTCGCTAACCAGATAGGTGCGGAAACTGAACCACCGATTATTGGCGACCTTAAACCTGAGTCAGTAATTGAATCCACTTACTTTTTTTGTTAATGAGAAACATCCACGTCACACCTGATCCCGTAGTACTAGAGGGTTATCAGGCTGTAATGAAGCCAAGTCAGTATGGCTATAGCTTGAGAGCTGTAGTAGGACAAGACTTAATTGATAAGTTAGAAGAAGAGAGAACTGATTGTCTTAAGTGGGCTGAGTCTAAGCTCAAGAACCCTAAGAGATCATCACTAAAACCAGAACCTTGGGAGGAAGTATCCGATGGAAAATACATCATTAAGTTCTCATGGTCAGAAGATAAAAGACCCCCAGTGGTCGATACAGAAGGTACTCCTATTACTGACGCTAATACTCCTGTCTACGCTGGAAGTACTGTAAAGCTAGGCTTTATACAGAAGCCTTACCTACTACGAGATGGTATCTCTTATGGTACGTCTCTGAAGCTCTCTGGAGTGCAGGTAGTGACCTGTCAGGGAGGTGCAGGTGTTGATACAGGAGACTTAGATCAAGCTAGTGTTGCTGAGTTATTCGGCAAGACATCTGGCTTCAAGGCTGGAGAACCTAACGTAGAGGCAGCTGGTACACCTAGCTCAGTAGAAGATGACTTCTAATGTTCAGGTCTGAACTAGAAGAGAAGGTCTCAGATTTACTGTGTGAATTAAAGATTGATTATGAATATGAGCCAACAAGGATTCCATATGAAATACAACATAATTATTCACCAGATTTCCTATTACCCAATGGAATTTATTTAGAATGTAAAGGATATTGGGATAGTGCAGACAGAAGAAAGGTCAAGAATGTAGTGGAGCAACATCCAGAGATAGATCTAAGGATGGTCTTTCAAGCTCCCTATAACAAGATCTCAAAGAAATCAAAGACAACGTACGCGCAATGGTGTGATCGTCACAAGATCCCGTGGTGTGCGTACCACAATATACCAATCGAATGGCTCACATAGAGAGCGAATTTGTACGACATACAGCATGTGAAAACTGTGGCAGTAGTGATGCAAAGTCTGAGTATTCAGATGGACATACCTACTGCTTTGTATGTCACACCCGCACTGCTGGGAATGCAGAAAATACACACACTCATCAAATGTCTAACAATGTACAACTCAAAGGATCTGCCGTACGGCTGCAACGAAGAGGTATTAGTGAACAGACGAACCAAAAATACAAGATCTTCCGAGACGGAGAACTTCTACGCTTCCATTATTTCACGAGCGACGGAATACTTCAGGGAGCAAAAGTAAAGACCAAACAGAAAGACTTCTACTATGAAGGGATTACTACCGATACTCTTTTTGGTCAGCATTTATTTCCTAGTAGCGGTAAACGGATTATCGTTTATGAAGGTGAATTAGACGCTGCCTCTGGCTATGAGGCAATGACAGGTTGGCCACACGTTAGCCTCCCTCATGGAGCTGCCTCAGCCAAGAAAGATATACAGAAACAGATACCATTATTCCAAGGCTATGAGGAAATTGTACTCTTCTTTGATGGAGATAATGCTGGAAGAAAAGCAGCGGAAGATGCTGCAAGCGTACTACCACCAGGGAAGGTCAAAATTGCAAGGCTCGACTCCTATAAAGATGCTTCGGAAGCTTTGCAAGCGAATGACTCAGAGGCAATAAGAAGAGCGATATGGGATGCAAAGCCATATCAACCTGACGGAATTGTAGATGCAAAGACACTACTAAATGAAGTCACCACCCCACAGAAAGAATCAGACCATGACTACCCATACGAAGGACTTAATAAGAAATTACGAGGGATCAGGTACGGATCACTTATTACATTTACTAGCGGCACTGGCCAAGGAAAATCAACCATCACCCGTGAAATTGCAACTCACTTGCTCAACAAAGGTGAGAGAGTTGGATTCTTGGACCTTGAGGCAAGTAATAGACAAACAGCATTAGGTCTTATGTCTACTGCTGTAGGCAAACCATTACACATAGGTGAACATAGTGAGCAAGAACTCAAAGAGTATTTTTCTAATACCATTGCTAATTGGAATCTCTACATGTTTGATGGCTTTGGTAGTTATGATCCAGACGTGGTTTACAATCGGATCGAATACCTTGCCAGTGGACTGGAGTGTCGTCTTATATTCCTAGACCATTTGTCCATATTATTAAGTGGACTTGATGGGGATGAGAGACGAATGATAGATCAGACGATGACTCGTCTAAGAAGTTTAGTTGAACGTACAGGTATAACTCTATTTCTAGTTAGTCACTTAAGAAGAGCAAGTAATGACAGAAAGTCTTCGGAAGAAGGAGGACGCGTATCCCTCTCTATGTTACGAGGGTCTCATAGTATTTCTCAAATCAGCGATGCAGTCATCGCTTTGGAACGAGACCAACAGAGCGAAGAAGGAAGAAGTGATACGACTCTTAGAGTCCTTAAAAATCGTTATTCAGGCGAAACAGGAATAGCTACAAAATTGACTTATGACTTATCCAACTGCAGATTTAGTGAGAATGAGACTACGGAACCATCCTTTCTACGTGGGACCAGCGAAACCACGGATTTTTGAAAACAGCGAGTATGAACATCCATGGTATGAACATGCTGAGGAACCACCAAAATTAAATAAACCAGAGCCACCCACCGAGGCGGCAAAGAAGAAAGCAAAGTTTAAAGACAAGACTTATAAGTGGATGAAGAAATGACACTCGTGTTTGACCTAGAAACAAATGGTCTACTGCACGATGTAACACGTATTCATTGCATAGCGATATACGACTCCACTACAGATGAGATAGAAACGTACAACGATGAAAAGAATAACAAATACTCCATTACTGAGGGACTTAATAAGTTACTTGTTGCTGACACGATTGTTGGTCATAACATTATTGGTTTTGACATCCCGTGTATTAGCAAACTATATAACTTTTTCACTCCCCGTTCTCGTGTTGTTGACACTCTTCTTCTATCACGTCTATACCACCCAAATATCTATGACATAGACCATAAGCACAAGTGGAGACACATGCCACTACAGCTCTATGGAAGACATAGCTTAGAGAGTTATGGCTACCGTCTAGGTGAATATAAAGGGGAGTTTGGTAAGACAAGTGATTGGTCAGAGTGGAGTCAAGAAATGGAAGATTACTGCGCTCAAGACGTAGAAGTTACAAAGAAATTATGCGACCACTTTCACCCCTACCTGACTGGTGCTCGCTAGAGCATTCAGTTGCACAAATACTCACCCAACAAGAAATACATGGATGGCATTTTGATGAACGCTCTGCATGGGAACTTGAGTCGTCTCTCCGACAAGAATTGGAAGACTTTACTCAACTACTTCGAAACAGGCACCCTTTCGTTGCAGGATCAGTATTTAATCCTAAACGAAATAATCGGACCCAAGGCTATGTCGCTGGTGCTGAGAGCATCCGACTCAAAGAACTTAACCCAACATCAAGAGACCATATCGCATGGGTACTGACAACACACTATGGCTGGAAGCCGTCATCAATAAGCTCGAACGGCAAGCCCGTAGTAGACGAGATCGTCTTAAAGGAAATTGGGACGGATATAGCTCTTCAATTTCTCCGATGCTTGGAACTGAAGAAAGCATTAGGAATGATATCCGAAGGCGTGAACGCATGGCTGAAGCTATGTACGACATCTAGCCGAATACACCATCATTGTTCAGTCGCTACAAATACTTTTAGAGCAAGCCACCGAAAACCAAATTTAGCACAGGTACCAAGTGATGAAGAATTTAGAAAACTATTTACCGCCACGCCGGGAATGGTTATGTGCGGGGCTGATCTTAGTGGCATTGAACTCAGGATGCTCGCGCACTACCTCGGTAGATATGATTCAGGACGTTATGCAGAAATCCTACTCAACGGAGACATTCACCAAGTCAATGCCGACAAAATTGGGATTACCAGACGTGCCGTTAAAACAGTAACGTATGCCTTTTTATATGGAGCAGGAGATGCAAAGATCGGACTCTCAGTCGATAAACAACTATCACCAAATAAGGCAAGAGCTACAGGAAAAGAAGTACGTGCCGCGTTCATCGAAGCCATTGATGGACTTTCAGAGCTACTACAGGCTGTTAAGAAGCGGTCTGCTTCAGGCTCGATCATGGCTATCGATGGAAGAAAAATCTATGTAGATAGCACTCACAAAGCTCTTAACTATTTACTCCAATGCTCAGCCGGAGTTATCGCTAAGCGTTGGCTATATATCACACATGAAAATTTACCACCAACTGCTCACCAGCTGGCATTCGTACATGATGAACTTCAATATGAATGTAAAGAAGAGGATCATATAGATCTACTTTTTTTACTGGAGTTAGCTGCTGCTGAAGCAGGTGAGTACTACAACCTCAGAATACCTATAGCAGCTGAAGCAAAAGCAGGAGCTACGTGGGCTGAGGTCCACTAACTATGAAATTATTAATTGATTGCGATTTCGTTGTATATAAATGTTGTGCAGCTGCAGAGACAGAGATTGATTTTGGAGATGACGTTATTGTTGTTACCTCTACATTCAAAGATGCTTACAGCTGTGTCAAACGTGAACTCAACAGAATTGCTAACAAGTTTGGTTCCTTTGATGAAATGATACTGTTCTTTAGTGACAGTAAAAACTTTCGTAAGGATATACAAAAGGATTACAAAGGACACAGAAATCGCAAGAAGCCTTGCGCCTATCGACGTGTCATCAACAAATTATCTGAAGAATATTCAGTAATAAGAATGCCTACCTTAGAGGCAGACGATGCAATGGGAATTTATGCCACAAAAAATACAGGCAATATCATTGTTAGTCCAGATAAGGATATGAAACAAATACCGGGGATGTTATGGAACTTTGAAGAGTCCACACTCATCAAACCAGAAGAAGGTGCTAAGTGGCATCTAATTCAAAGTTTGGCTGGAGATAATACCGACGGCTATGCAGGTGTGCCGGGAATTGGAGTTAAAAGAGCTGTTGCTCTGTTTGAAGAGAAGGGATATAGCTGGAAAACAGTTGTAGAAGCATTCAAAGAAAAGGGACTATCGGAAGATGTTGCCTTAACGAATGCACGTCTAGCAAGAATACTAACTACGGAGGATTATGACCACGAAAAAAGGGAACCCATACTATGGAATCCCTCAGCCGATTACAAAGTTAACAGTTGAGCAAGATTTAAAACTACGACTCATAAAGGATTCAATAGAGAATCCAGATACACCTAGAGAAGACGTTAACACCGTCTTCCTAGCACTCCAAAAGCAGAATTTTGTTCTAGCTAATAGTCTTACAAATCTACTAGAGAAATGGCCGAAACCACCAATAATGAAGGACCACAATATTACAGGCGTGGAAGAATCCAACCATGGGATTATGTTCGTGATCAAGAACTCAACTTCCACTTAGGAAATGTAATTAAATATGTCACCAGAGCTGGTCACAAGTTTGATGACATTGACGATCTAGAAAAAGCAATCCACTACTTACAGAATGAAGTCGAATTTAGAACAAGCCAAAGAGTTCAGGAACTCGTTCAATGTGAAGGACTCAAAGAGTCTCAGATCGAGGAATATGCAAAAGAATTTGATCGTTGAGGAATTCAAAGAATTTTTAGAGGCAGAGGGAATGCTGTTTAGGAACAGTGCAGCTCTGCATGAGGATGCTATTAAAGAACTCAGTGATCTCGTATATGTCTGCTATCAGTATGCAGCAAATATGGGGTGGGATTTAGACGAAGCTCTACGTCGAGTCCATAGAAGTAATATGTCAAAACTAGATGAGGATGGAAAGCCTACATATAGAGCTGACGGAAAAGTATTAAAGAGCGCAAATTATCAACCACCTACATTAAGCGATCTTGTCTAATGACAAATTTAATATCTAGAACTGGAAGAGTTCAGAGCTGGATAGATAATCCAGAATCACGTCTACCCGTATCATGCACTGTCTTCGTTGTAGAAGACTCTATGGAGGGACCAAATGGCATCGAAGCATCCTGGAGATTTGTATCACATGCTCTCAGAAATGGAGCAGGTGTCGCAGTCCACTTGTCGAAACTTAGACCCAAAGGAACTGAAAGCATTAAAGGAAATGACAGACTTGTTGCGTCAGGACCAGTCTCCTTTGGAAGAATCTACTCAACCCTAAATGAAATACTCAGACGGGGTGGCACCTACCGTAATGGTGCTTGCGTGTTGCATCTTGACTTGGATCACCCTGACATTATTGAATTCATCACGACCCCACGTTCCGAACTTCCATGGGTTAAACGATGCGTCAACATTAACGAAGTGAAGTGGGAAGGTGCTAGTCAGGATGTAAAAGACGCAGTGATATATGGCATCAAATCAGGTGACATATGGTTAAACAAAACTAAGTACGATAAAAATGGAAAAAGAATCAGAGGCAACGTATGCCTTGAAGTTTACCTGCCATCACGAGGAACTTGCCTCCTCCAGCACGTTAATCTCGGTGCCTGTACAATCGCCGACGTGTCAAAAGGTTTTGTTGAGGGTATGCGAAGTTTGTGCAACCTCCATAGCAAAACAGGCATTGGAAGTTCTGGAGAATATCTCCCCTCGGAGACCGACAGGCAGGTTGGACTTGGATGCCTTGGGTTAGCAAACCTACTAAGGCAAAACAACATCACCTACGAACAGTTTGGTGATGCACTACAAGCAGTAAATGATGGCATACCTGGACTAGGTACAGCTGGATTATTAGCAGCAGAATTTTATAAAGGCATTCAGGGTGCGGCTGAAGTTGCTAGAGAATTTAATATGGAGAGAGCATTTGCTATAGCTCCAACCGCAAGCTGTTCATATCGCAGTAAAGACAGAGAAGGCTTTACTTGCACACCTGAAATCGCACCTCCTATAGCTAGGAGTGTCGATAGAGATTCAGGTACATTTGGTGTACAGACATATGAATATGGTGATGTAGAGATCGCCTCAGAAGTTGGTTGGGATGCCTATAAGAAGGTAGCTGACCAGTTGATGTATATGTTTAATCACACAGGGCTTCTTCACGGATATAGCTTTAACTCTTGGAGTGATGTTATAACCTACGACGAACAGTTCGTTGAAGAGTGGCTAGATAGTCCCCAAACTTCACTTTATTATGCTTTGCAAGTACACGGTGATGTTCAGGATAAGTCCAGTGTTTATGCTGCCTTAGATGAAGATGACGTACAAGACTACTTGCAAGGGATTCTAAACAACGAACCCCAATGCGATTGTCAAGAATGAACCCATATGAAAAGTTACTCAATAGAAAGAGAACATGGACTCCTGTCCAAACTACAGGAGGAAAACTTAAAGAGGGAGCTGAAGAGACCATCTACCGTGCTTTGGCAGTACGGCACATGGAGCTTCCAGTCGGGAATTATATCCAAGAATCTCTTGAGAAAAATGTACCTGATTCTGCAAGGAAACTTCTAGAGTCAAACGTCAAGGATGAGATCAGACATGATCTCGCTCTTGGCTACATAACCAACGCTATAGGCGTTGATGAGAAGTCTGAGAAAGAAGCCTTCTTACTTAGGGATGCGTGGAATGCACATCCTGATCACATGATTACAAAAGCCTTAGTTATTGAACGTGCTATATTCTTTGTTCTACTGCCTATGTTTAGGTTTAATGGTGATGCTGGTCTCAGAACGGTATCAGCTGATATTTCCAGAGACGAACAGATACACGTGGCCACTAATAGCCTTGTATGTCACGATATGGGCTTATCTTGGAGTCAATCTCTGGATAAACTTAGGAAAGCCACCATTAACTGGATCATGGAGCCACTAGGTAAGAATACCTATGGCGATAAATATTTAAGCAAAAAATTTTGGCTGGATTCTAGCGATAATCTTATGTATAACGGCAAGGCTCCAGAGCTTTCGGAAACTAAGTCAGCAAGAATGCCAGCGTTCTTTGAACATAGTAATGTCAATCTCCCCCAATACTCTTGAGTCAATACTAGGACCAAACTTAGAGTCAATCCTCGCTGAACTTGAGGAAATATATCCACCAACCAACCCTAACCCTAATGAAAAGATGGAAACAATTATGTATAAAGCTGGTCAACGATCAGTAGTCGAGTGGATAAAAACTCGTATCAGTGAGGAAGTATAGATGACTAATTTATTTTCAGGTAACCCTACTGGTTCTCAACGCAGAGGAAGGGTACAAGATTGGCTTAACTGGAATATGCCACTCCTTACAGGTAGAGAAGCTGATTATGGTGGATCGCCTACAGGAACACCGGGTCAAGGTGGTAGTAACTACTGGATAGAGGCTTTAACTGGTAACACAGCTGCAAACCAAGCAGATCAAGCTTCTGCAGCAGCACACAGTGGAGGTTGGCAAGGTTGGTTAGCAGATAGTCTAAAAAATGCAAACGCAGCCGAGAGAGCAGCTGGTACATCAGATTGGAATCCGTTTGGTTGGACGAACACCGAAACAGGAACTCGTACTAACTTCGATCCAAATACTCCTTTCTTAAAATTAAGTGACCTAAGATCAACAAGTGGTTTCACCGACCCTAGTGGTAGTAACTATACAGCTGCTGGTGACTTCCAAAGTAGGAAATATGATCCAGCAGCTGCTTTAGCAGCAGCTACCGCAGCTAATTACATGCCTGCAGGATCAGGTAATTGGAATAACTACGCAAACGAGGCATCAGAAGCTGCTACCGCTGCCACTTCCTCTGCTGCTACTTCAGGAGCAGTTACTACCCATGCTGATGGTTCTATTCAAACCAATAATGGAACAACAGGTGGAAATAACAACATTACAACAGGTGCTCCTTCAGTAGATGATATAAAAAATTATCTAGGTAGTGCCTATCAGTTGTATCTAGATAGAGATCCTGTTTATAATGATGACTTTACCGACACCGCTGACTATTGGATAAAACAAGTACAAGATAGATTTGCTAACAATGAATTTGGTGGTGAAAATGATACATGGCAAGATTGGTTAAGCAAAAGTATTAGACTTGGTTCAGAGTATACGGATAAGTTTAATACTGGTACTGGTACTGGTGGGAATAATACTATAGATACTTCACAGTTTCTAACCCAACAAGGACTTAGTGATTGGTGGAATGCACTGGATAAATCAGCATTCACTGGAAACCAGTCTAGTGGAACCCAGACTGGTGGTATGGATGACTTCATGCAGTTCATGATGTTTATGAGCATGATGAGACCCCAAGGTATGGGAGGCGGTAGTCAATATGGATACGGTGGTATGAATCCGGGTGGTGTTCAATCTGCCTATAACCCAATGGATGACTTACAAGGAATGATGGATGCCTTTAACACATTTAAAGGTGGTACAACAGTTAACACAGGTACAACTACAGGTACAACTACAGGTACAACATAAATACAATGACAGCAAAAACTAGGTATGATTATTTATCAGGCGAACGTACCCAGTTTCTAGACGAGGCAGAACAAGCGTCAGAATTAACTCTTCCATATTTAATCTTAAAGGATCAATACACCAAGGGGATGAGGCATCTTCCTACACCTTGGCAGAGTGTTGGTGCAAAATGTTCAGTGACATTAGCTGCAAAATTAATGCAAGCTATGATCCCTGTACAAACCAGCTTCTTCAAGTTACAGGTAGATGAAAGTCAACTTGGTCAGGAATTTGGTCCACAGATTAAATCAGAACTAGATTTATCTTTTGCAAAGATTGAACGCACTATCTTGGAGGCTATTGCAGCTTCCAATGATCGTGTTGTTGTGCATGAAGCTCTTCTACATCTTGTAGTAGCAGGTAATGCACTTATCTTTATGGGTAAGGATGGTCTGAAGTTATTTCCGCTTAACCGCTACGTTGTAGAACGAGATGGTAACGGCAATGTGATTGAAATAATCACAAAGGAAACAATTGCTAAAAAATTAATAGAAGATCAACTACCAGAAGATGTACTTAATCAGTACGACACAGTAGTTGATGGATCTGATGATTCAGTTGAGGAGTGCGACATCTACACCCACGTCACACGAGACAACAACAGATACGTCTGGCATCAGGAAGTACATGGAAAAATACTAGAGAAATCCTACGGGAAAGCCCCTGTTGATGTAACACCTTGGTTAGCACTGAGATTTAATTCAGTGGATGGAGAGGATTATGGACGGGGAAGAGTCGGCCAGTTTATGGGTGACTTAAAATCATTAGAGTCACTATCTCAAGCCCTAGTGGAAGGTAGTGCAGCCGCTGCAAAGGTCGTCTTTACAGTATCTCCTAGCTCTACGACTAAACCTCAAACCCTAGCCAACGCTGGGAACGGTGCAATCGTGCAAGGGAGACCTGATGACATAGGAGTCGTACAGGTAGGAAAGACTGCTGACTTCAAAACAGCATTTGAAATGATGCAACAACTAGAACGTCGTATTAATGATGCGTTCTTAGTTATGCAAGTCAGACAAAGTGAACGTACAACAGCGGAAGAGGTACGCCTCACACAGATGGAGTTAGAGCAACAGTTAGGTGGGTTATTCTCACTACTTACTACTGAGTTCTTACTTCCATATTTAAGTAGAATACTTAATCAATTTCAAAAGTCTGGAAAGATACCACGTCTACCAAAGGATATTGTTAAACCTACTATAGTAGCTGGTGTGAATGCACTAGGTCGTGGTCAGGATAGAGAAAGCTTAGGTCAGTTCTTACAGGTCGTAGCTAATACAATGGGTCCAGAGGCTGTACAGAAGTTCATCAATCCAGAGGAAGTAATTAAACGATTAGCAGCTGCATCAGGTATTGATGTATTGAATCTAGTAACTTCAATGCAAGAGATACAAGCAAGAGAACAGCAGCAACAACAAATGGCTATGCAGCAACAACAGGCAGAGAATCAAACTGCAATGATGAAGACTCCAATGATGGACCCTTCTAAGAACCCTGCATTAGCACCACAAGATACACCACCTGAACAAGTATGAGCGAAGAACAAACACTATCAATGGAGCCAGTAACTAATACTGAGAACGCTGAATCCGTTGATGACTTATCTAATGAAGAAAAAGACTCTCTATTGATTGGAGAGGATATGCAACGCAATCAAGATAATTTACTTGCTGGTAAATATAAGGATGCTGCTGAATTAGAGACAGCCTACAAGGAACTCGAAAAGAAATTGGGCGAAAAATCTGAGCCAGTTTCAGAGAAACCTAAATCAAAAACTGAACCTGAAAAGGAAGATCCAAAAGATAAGGAGCAAAACATTCTTGATCAGTTATGGGATGAAGGTAGTAGCAACAAGTTAAGTAAGGAAACCTTTGAGAAGCTTAAAGGTATGGACCCTGTTGAGGTTGCTAAAATGGCAATGCAGCAAAGGCAAGATTCTCAGAATGCTCCTCAGTCAAGGGAGTTTACAGATAATGATGTACAGCAGATACATGGGTTAGTTGGAGGTCAAGAGAACTACAACAATATGATGTCTTGGGCTAATCAGAATGTACCTGAGCAAGAGATTAATATGTATGACGCAGTAATGGAGTTAGGTAATCCCCTAGCTGCTTACTTTGCTGTACAAGCATTAGCACTTAAGTATCAAGATCAGTCTGGTAGAGATGGACGGATGGTTACGGGTAAACCACCTAAGCAAACAACCGATCAATTTAAAAGTCAAGCTGAGATGGTTAAGGCTATGGAAGACCCACGCTATAACGACGACCCGGCATACCGAGAATCAATTCTTGAAAAACTAGAACGATCCAATATTAATTTTTAGATAGTCATGGCGACCTGACAGTTCATCATCGCCATTCACCTATCTTTCAATTCAATGACAGTTATAACCGAATACGGTAAACAAAACATTTTCGCTAAAGAACCACCACTTGAAATTATGAACGAAAACGAAGAGAACTTTCTTATGGAGCAAGCCGAGAGAACTAATGGCCAACTAGCCATGCTTGGTTTCGTCGCTGCCATAGGCGCATACGTAACAACTGGACAAATCATTCCAGGTATTTTTTAACCTTCTATAAATGACTACAGCCACACTAACAAAACCATTTGACAACTGGCAGCGTTTCTGTGACTGGGTTACTAGCACCAACAACCGTCTCTACTTGGGATGGTTTGGTGTGCTTATGATCCCTGCACTATTAACCGCTGCAACAGCATTTATCATAGCTTTCATAGCTGCACCACCAGTTGACATAGATGGTATTCGTGAGCCTGTCTCAGGATCTTTACTCTATGGAAACAACATCATCTCGGGAGCGATTGTCCCGTCCTCAAACGCAATCGGACTCCACTTCTATCCCATCTGGGAAGCGGCAACGCTCGACGAGTGGTTATACAACGGGGGAACATATCAGCTCATTGTTTTCCACTTCCTTATCGGTATCTCAGCTTACTTGGGACGACAATGGGAACTTAGTTATCGACTAGGAATGAGACCATGGATATGTGTAGCTTATTCCGCACCAGTTGCAGCATCCTTTGCTGTCTTCCTCGTGTATCCATTCGGACAAGGGAGCTTTAGCGATGGTATGCCTCTTGGTATTTCAGGGACTTTCAATTTTATGTTTGTCTTTCAGGCAGAACATAATATCCTCATGCATCCTTTCCACATGCTCGGCGTTGCAGGGGTATTCGGTGGAGCTTTATTCGCTGCTATGCATGGAAGTCTGGTTACTTCCTCACTTGTTAGGGAGACGACTGGACTCGTATCGCAGAACTATGGATATAAGTTTGGACAGGAGGATGAAACCTATAACATCGTAGCCGCACATGGCTACTTCGGAAGATTGA
The DNA here is from genome assembly GCA_003280265.1 of Prochlorococcus sp. AG-363-G03. Taxonomy (GTDB): domain Bacteria; phylum Cyanobacteriota; class Cyanobacteriia; order PCC-6307; family Cyanobiaceae; genus Prochlorococcus_B. The sequence continues at coordinate 36,027 of QCFJ01000008.1, forward strand.
TATTTCAATATGCTTCTTTCAATAATAGTCGTAGTCTTCATTTCTTCCTTGCTACTTGGCCAGTCGTTTGCATATGGCTTACCTCCATGGGAATTTCTACAATGGCATTTAACCTCAATGGATTCAATTTCAATCAGTCCGTAGTTGATGCTAGTGGTAAAACAATTCCTACATGGGCTGACGTATTAAACAGAGCTGACCTTGGTATGGAAGTGATGCATGAAAGAAACGCACACAATTTCCCACTCGACTTAGCGGCTAAAGAAGTCGCACCTATTGCCTAACGATACGTCCGTTCATCCTACGGGACGCATGAAACCTAAGCATGGAACGGGGCTTAGGTACTTGGGTATTACCAATGACAATCAAAGTCACATACAAGTATCGCGGCATCGCTTACACAAAATCAAAAACTATTTAATTTAATGAAAAAAATTGCACTTGCTCTCGCAGCCACCTCATTCGCGTCTGCACCTGCATTCGCTGGTACTTATATCAATGCTGAAGTGAATGATGGTTATACAGGTTCTAACTATCTTGGTAGAGCTGTAGACTTACACATCGGTTATGAAGGTTCAAAAGATAAGTTCAGCTATTATATTCAAGGTGGTCCATCTCTTACAGCTGTAGCTGATGTTGATGGAACCGAGACAGAATTATCTGGAAAGTTTGGAGGTAGTTATAACTTAACTGCTAAGACATCTATCTATGGAGAGATCTCTACATCTACTAATGGTGATGAAGATCGTAACTATGGAACAAAGTTAGGAGCCAAGTATAGTTTCTAATGTCACAACAAAGCGATCAAGCACGGGCTTCAGTTACTTCACTGACTCCCGAACCAGAAGTTAAAGAAGAAAAGAAAGATAAATTCGATGAGGACATCTCTATCGAAGAAGCTCTTTCTACCTTATGAAGAAGTTCAATGAATTATGGCTAGTAGTATTTTTTGCTCTAGCCTTCTTCATTCATGTGGAAGTACTTCATGTGAACTTCCATAGCAGAGAGGCACCTCAGTGTCGGACCTCTCTGTAATTTGGCTTTTAGCCCCGTACGCGGGATACCTATTAGCCGTCTAGACGGTGGGATAGACCACAAAACCTTTAATTTAATTTGTGCACAGAGACGATTTATACCTTCAAACATTTTTAAATATAGATAAATGGCACAACAGTCAACCGCACATCAGGCTAGTGTAACTAAGCCGGGTGCAGATAATGGAGGCTCAGATAGACGAGCCCTTTACCTGAAATTGTTCTCAGGTGAGATGTTCAAAGGCTTCCAGCACAATGCGATTGCTCGTGATTTGATTATGAAGAGAACCCTAAAGAATGGGAAATCTTTACAGTTCATCTACACAGGTCGCACCTCAGCGGAGTACCACACACCAGGAAATTCAATACTTGGTAACAGTGATGGCGCACCACCAGTAGCTGAGAAAACTGTAACCGTAGACGAGTTATTAATTAGTTCAGCATTCCTTTACGAATTGGACGAAGTTCTGGCTCATTATGATTTGAGGTCAGAGATCTCTCGTAAGATCGGTTACGCATTAGCTGAGAAGTATGACAGACTTGCATTCCGTGCTATCACACGTGGAGCAAGAGCAGCATCACCTATCACTAAGTCTAACTTTGTAGAGCCCGGTGGTACTCAGATTCGTGTAGGTTCATCTACTAATGATTCTGATGCTTACGGTGCAACAAACCTAGTTAACGCTTTCTATGATGCAGCTGCAGCCCTAGATGAAAAGGGAGTAAGCTCTGATGGAAGAGTAGGTGTATTGAACGCACGTCAATATTATGAACTCATCCAACAAGTAGGTGAGAATGGTCTAGTTAACAGAGACGCACAAGGTACATCCCGTCAGAAGGGTAATGGAATTGTGGAGATCGCTGGTATTAAGATCTACAAGTCAATGAACATTCCGTTCCTTGGCAAATATGGTACTGCTTATGGCGGTACAACTGGTGTAACTGATCCTGGTAGAACAGGTTCATTCGTCAGCGTGACTCCAGAGGATGCCTCTGGTGCACAAACAGGTATCAAGAACGACTACGGTACTAACACAGAACTAGGAGCTAAGTCTTGTGGACTTATCTTCCAGAAAGAAGCTGCTGGTGTTGTAGAAGCTATCGGTCCTCAAGTACAAGTTACGAAGGGAGATGTTAGTGTTATCTACCAGGGCGATGTGATATTAGGTCGTTTAGCGTGTGGCGCAGATTATGTCAATCCCGCTGCTGCTGTTGAATTGTATGTAGGTGCTTCAGCTCCTTCAGCATTCTAACTATTAGGGGAGTCTTTATGGCTCCCTTTTTTTTATTCAATAATATTTATACCTATGGCTTTCCCTACCACTAATGCTGCTCAAGAATTACCCGCTATAAATCAAATACTGATGGCTTGTGGTCAGGCACCAGTCACCACTTTAGATGAAACCAACCCAGACGTTGCGATTGCATATCAAACTCTACTAGAGGTATCTAGAGAGGTACAAAGTGAAGGCTGGACTTTCAACAAAGAGCCACATTATGAGATGACACCTGACTCAGATACAAATCATATTGTCATCCCAAACAACGTATTACAAATAGATCTCAGTGCCTCTGATGCTTCAGATAAGCAAGCGATTAGAAAAGGAGGCAAGTTATATGACAAGGAACATCACACATGGGAATGGACAGATGGAGCTGTAGATTGCGACATCGTATGGTTACTTGACTGGGTAGATCTACCACGTCCTATACAGGACTACATAACAGCTAGAGCATCCACCATTACTTCTAGTCGGATCATTGGAGATAACGGACAATATCAAATGCTCCAACAAAAAGAGGCATATATGAGAGCTATGGCACTTGAGTATGAATGTAATCAAGGTGATTACTCATTCTTTGGTAAGCCAGATGGAGCTGAACCTTATGTCAGTTATGAACCTTACAAAGCACTTATGAGATAATGGCTGCAGTAACACAAAGAATACCCAACTATTTAAGTGGAGTATCAAAACAAACAGATAGTAAAAAACTTCCAGGTCAGGTAAGAGAATGTATTAATGGTTTACCTGATGTGACATTAGGTATGACGAAGAGACCTGGATTTAAGTTTATATCTAAATTAAAGAATACAAGTGGTACTGACTTTAGTGGAACTCAGCTAGATAACGCTAAATGGTTCTACATTAATAGAGATACAAGTACCAGATATATAGGATGTATTACACCTAAAGTTGGTAGTACTAATGGAAGTCTATATGTATGGAATGCAGACACTGGAGCTGCATGTACGATTACTAACGGTTCAGCTCATGCCTATTTAACAGGAGCTAAGACTAACTACGACATAACAACAGTTCAGGATACAACCATCATTTGTAATGATGCAGTTACTGTAACTACACAAGCTGCAGCTACTGACTTTGTAGCTCAGAGTAGAGGTACAGTATTGATTAGTCTATTAGGAACTTTAGAGGCTTCTATTCAAAGTACAGACTTTGAGATCAAGCTAGGTGGTACAGCTATCCTTGCAGAGAAGAGTTCTGTACAAACATGTACCTATACATCAGGTGCAAGTGATGACTACGATGCTGTATTAACTGGTCTTAAAAATGCAATTGTAGCTAAGAATATAACAGGTTTAAATGTTGATATATACGGTACATCTCTACAAATAGATTATGTAGTTAGTGGTACTAGAACACCATTTACCCTCGAAGCTAAAGGAGGTCTTGATAACGAAAGGCTTACTGTCTTCCAAGACTGGGCTTCTAACGAATCTTGGCTACCTCCTAACTCATTCCATAACCACGTAGTAACCATAGTCAACTCACCTCTATATGATGAGGATAACTACTACGCTAAGTTTGTAGCTGATAACCCATCAACAGGTGGTTCAGGGTATTGGAAAGAAAGTTTAGGTAATAACCAATCTGCAGGTTTAACAGCCGCTACCATGCCTCATAGGTTAAGAAATACAGGTACTAATACTTTTGTATTTGAGGTTATCCCATGGGGAGACAGGCTTGTAGGAGATGATCTTACAAACATGCATCCTAGCTTTGTAGGTAAAACAATTAAAAAAGCATTCTGGCATGATAATAGACTTGGGTTTTTATCTGAAGATAATGTCATCCTTGGTAGAGCTAAAGAACCATTTGAGTTTTATGCAGTATCAGCCAGAACACATACAGCTGGTGATCCTATAGATGTTAACTGTGCATCAGTTAGACCTACTAAACTACATTCTGTCAAACCAGCTAGACAAGGTTTAATTCTATTTAGTAAGAATCAACAGTTTATTATCTATGCAGATGATGGACCACTAACACCTCAATCTACAAAGATTAGACCTATCTCCAATATGGAGATGAGCGATACAGTTGATCCAATAGATATTGGTACTCACTTTAACTTCATCAGTAAGACTCCTAACTTTGTAAGAGTCTTTGCTATGCAACCTAAAGGTTTAGGCGAAAGTCCAGACATACTAGATATAGGTCGTGTAGTTAATGAGTGGATAACAATAGATGTAGATACATTAGTTGCAAGTATTCAGAATGAGTTCATTGCTATGTCTGCACAGAATAGTAATGAGATCTATTTCTATAGAACTTATAAACAAGGTGAAGATTTATTGATGGAATCTTGGTTTAAGTGGACTCTCCCTGGAACTGTTCAGAATATGGCTCTAGATCAAGATGATATGTACTGTGTTACAAAGCAAGGTAATCAATACACAATATCTAAAGCGAACCTAACTCAGAGTCCAGATGTAGCGATTATAACTAACGCACAAGGTCAGAAGATTAACCCTTGTATGGACTTATATGCACCAGCTAGTTCTGTTGCTTATGACTCAACTAATCTTTTTTCCAAATGTTATCTACCTTATGCCAATTTAACTGATCAAAAGAATGTAGTTATTGTTGCTGGTACAACAGCAGCTGGTACTTATAACAACTCTGGTTTTACTATCACTCCAGAGGTAGGTACAGATGGTACTGGTACTTACTTTAAAGTCCCCGGACAAGACCTTACAAGCAATGCAAGTAACGTCTATGTAGGTTATGCCTATAACTTTGATATGACCCTGCCACAGGTCCATTACCAGCTCGATCAGGAAGGTAGAACACGTGACTTCACAGCTAGTTTAACAATATCTAGATTAAAGTTTGATGTAGGTTTATCAGGTGTCTTAGGTTTTAAACTTAATGCTGTTGGTAGATTTGCAGGTAAAAAGGAACATATAGGTGATAACAGTACTACTGATTTTAAATGGACAGTAAATGATCTTGATTATGTTGATAGAAATCAAGTCAAAGTCAAGGTGAACAATGTAACTAATACAGCATTTACTTTCTTAAGTGATACAGAGATAAGGTTTAGTTCAGCACCAGCTACAGGAGCTGCAATTATTATCTATCTAGATGAGTGGTATGAATTACAACCAGTCACTGCAGCTAACACTTACTTAGCTGATGATGTACCACTAAATGAATCAACAGTATTTACATTACCTATACACCAAAGAAGTAAGAACTTCACCTTACGAGTCTTTAATGACTCACCATTCCCAGTGTCCTTGAACTCGATGATGTGGGAAGGAAACTACTCACCGAGATTTTATAGGAGGACTTAAGATATGGAACCAGCAACCACCGCCGCATTAGTATCAGGTGGTATAAGTTTATTAGGCGGCTTATTTGGTAGATCATCAGCTAAGAAACAAAAGAACGCAGAGGAAGCATTCTTACAAAAGAAGTACGACGAGTACGATCTTCCTCTCTGGTATATGCAAAAGGATAAACTTATAGCTCAGAGAGATGAGATTATAAGAGGTATCCAATTACAACAAAAAAACGAAAAGGCACTAGCTGACTTTAAAGATAAAAATAATTTAAGAAATTATCAACATGCGTTAAAGATAAGAGAAGCTAAATATCAGAATGATTTAACCTTAAAACGTAGGTCTGACTTCTTTATTAATAAAGCTATTGATTCAGCAGTACAACAAGAACAACAAGAGGCATTCCAAACACGTCAACAATACGCTTTTGAAAATGAAGAGAATATTGTTGCAAGCATACAAGCAAAAGGAGAGCTGGCTGCTACATCACAGTCTGGTAGAAGTGCTGTAAAAGCTGCTCAATCTCAGCTATATGATGAAGGTAGGCAGATGGCAATTATGGTTGAGAATATTGTTACTGCTAGAAAAGACAGTCGTGCTCGTTTAAACGACTTCTTAATCTCACAAGAGGCAAGTCGGATGCTACAACCCTCACGAGGAATAGCACCACTTAAACCACTAGCTACACCATTAGCTGAATATGAACTACCTAGAGAACTAGAGGACTTTGACTTTGGACCACAACCAATTCAAGGGGTTTCTACAACACAAGTTCCTGGCTTTGGAAGTGTCTTAGTTAATGCAGCTGGAGCTGGATTTAGTGCTTACTCAACAGCCAAGTTTGGAAACAACTCGTTTCAACCAACAACACCAATCGATACTAGTTTAGCTGGAGGTGCACAAGGTACTTGGACTCAAACAGCTGCTGGTAATACATTTACCAGTCAAAGTGGTAGTAGTACATTTTTTCCAGCAAGCGGTGGAGATTGGTAATTACTAATTAACTAACAATGGGAAAGGTAAAATTCACTCCCCCAAGGGGGAAGGGTTATAGCAATATCCCTGATGCTCGTTTAATGGTAGCTCAACTTAAAGAGAGCTTCGATAAAAAAGAGGCAGAGGATAAAGAACAGTTAAGAGAAAGGAAAGCGCAAGACCGTCAAGCTGCGGCTGACATCGAAGCTGAAAAGGCTAAAGAAGAGCGTAATCTCAAAGATATAAATATGGATGATAGTATCTTTTCTACTCAGGAAAGAGCTATCAACAATAATTTAAAAACTGAGATTGCCAATGATAAAGCTAATAGAGCTGCTATAGCTAATGAGAATGATACTCTAGAAGCCATAC
>QCFJ01000009.1 GCA_003280265.1 Prochlorococcus sp. AG-363-G03
ATTGATTTAATTCATGAAGAATGATTGCTACTGCATGAGAAAGATTTAATGATGGATAATTTTCACTTGTATTAAGACTGATTACTTTATTTGCTTTAAGAAGTTCTTCGTTAGATAAACCTCGATCTTCTCTTCCGAAAACCAAAGCTATTGTTTCTTCTCGTTTTGATTTGAGAGCCCAGCAGAGAGCATCTTTATTTGAATTAAGCGGGATATCTCCATGTTCTGTTCTCCCGCAAGTAGCGATAATCCTAGAGCAGTCTGAGAGGGCTGAATTTAGATCCTCATATACAGTTGCTTTTTTTAAAATGTTTACTCCTCTGACGGCCATCTTTTTTGCTTCTTGATTTAAATAATCACATTTAGGAGACACTAGCCTTAATTCATGAACACTAAAGTTTTTACATAGTCTTGCGATACTACCAATATTGATTGGTCCTGATGGCTCAACCAGCACTACAATGAGAGTCTTTTTATTAACCACTATTTATTAAGAGAGTGCATATAGGCCAATAGATCTGCCATTGATTGAGGGTCAATTTCAAAACTTGGCATTGGCGGAGTCAATCCTCGAATAACTTGATTGATAATCTTTTTATCATTCATTTCTTGGGTGGCTTCATGGAGGTCGGGGCCTACAAAACCTTGAGCGGAAATCCCATGGCAACCGACACAATTGATTTTGAATAATTTGCTGCCAGATAAAGCTTCACCTTGAATAGACAAAGTTTCAGTTATGAAAGGGTCTGGTTTAAAGCTTCCCATGCTCCAAAGAAAGATAATGAAGACAAAAGTGGCAGAAGATAACAAGAATATTCTCCAAGGACTAATCTTTTGGTCCTTATTAATTAATGCTTTTGATGACGGAGTATTCACTAAAACCTCTTTGACATGAAAGAATTGTTTTTAGTAATTATTAGAAATCTTAGCCAATGATTGAGCCACTTCTGTGTGGGATTGTTCTTGGGCTTGTTCCCATAACTTTATTAGGTCTTTTTGTCAGTGCATGGAATCAGTATCGTCGAAGTAGTTCAATGCCTGATTGGGAATAAGAAAAAGAAGAGAGGTATTTCCATAAAATTTCTCTTTATTTAGTTCCCAACCATTATTTATTCTTGGCATTGATTTTGACATTCGCATATCAAAGTAGATGATTTTTTAATCCATTGCTTAGACAACAAAAGTTCTTGAGAAAGTTCATATAAACCAGATTCATATGGAGGATCAAGAAAAACAAAATCAAATTTTTTCTCAGAACTTTGAGAATCTTTAGTAAATTCAATTTTTTTGTTTTTTGGACCTTTTTTTAGAAAGGAGATCAGTTCATTGCATATGACTTCAACATGTATTGAATTATCCATACTATTAGATACTTCGATAAGGTTTTTCTTGCATGTTTTTGCTGTTTCTCTCTGCTTCTCAATTGCAAGAATCCTTTTTACCCCTTTTTGAAGTGCCTCGCATGCCATTGCGCCGCTTCCGCTACAAAGATCTAACCAACTTGCTCCTTCCAGGTTGTTCCCAAGAATATTAATTATTGCCTCTCTTACTTTGGAAGAAGTAGGCCTTGTTTTTTGGTTTAAAGGACTCTCTATCCTTTTCCCTGAAATAAGTTTAAGTTTTCCTTTCAAGTTAAAATGTTGTTTTTTTCAACCAATTAATCCAATTGAAAATAAGTTTTTGTCCTGCGATTCCAGATTTTTCGGGATGAAATTGACAGGCACCAGTATTTTTATGCCAGACTATGGATGAAAATTCTGTCTTACCGTATTTTGTAGTGGCAACCGTGTCTCTTTGTTCTAAAGGACATGCAGAGTAGGAATGGACGAAATACATCCAGTTAGAATCAGGATAATTTTCTAAAATAGGACATTCATTTGTTTTATATATTGGAGACCAACCAATGTGAGGAATCCTCTCATTTTTTTCTTGAGGTAATTTACGAATATGTCCTTTTATAACTCCTAAACCTTTTGAGTTTCCTTCATCACTAGTCTCGAAGAGAAGTTGTAACCCTAAACAAATTCCAATAAGAGGTTTTCCGTTATTTATCCAGTTAGTTATTGAAGGAATTAAATCAGTTTTTTTTAAATTACTCATAGCAGGATCAAAAGCACCTACTCCAGGAAGAATTAACGCATCACAAGAATTGAGTTTTTTTACATCGCTAATAATATCCAAAGGTTGATTAACCCTTTTAAAAGCTTGACGTACAGAAAAAAGATTACCCATTCCATAATCTATTAATCCAATTTTTGCCAATAGATCTACCCTGAAATCATTTAATAGGAGCTCGAAAAGCGATGTCTAGAATTTGCCATTTAAAGATGCTTGGATATTGTCCCAGAGAGGGTTGCTTTAGGAACTGCACCAACAACAGTATCTACTTTCTGCCCTCCTTTAAAGATCATTAAAGTTGGAATGCTTCTGATCCCATATTGACTAGCAACATTGGGATTCTCATCAGTGTTTAATTTGAAAACTTTTATTTTTCCTTCGAAATCTTTTGAGATCTCCTCAACAATTGGTGCAACCATTCTGCATGGGCCACACCATGGTGCCCAAAAATCAACCAAAACAGGCACATCACTCTGGAGGACTTCTTGTTCGAATGATGAATCAGTTACTGCAGAAGCTGTGGACATACCTTGGAAGTCTTAAGAACTTGATCATAACAATTGTATTTTGCCTAAAAAAAGCTTTGATGACATTTTTAAACGAAGTTTGAATATTGATTTACGTGCATTTAATAATAAAAACCCGAACGTGTCGGGCATTTTTGTGTGTGAGGAGTGTGAAAGCTAAGGCTCTCACTACTTAATTCTAGCGATTATATTTAATTATGAAATCTTTTGGTAACTTTATTTCCCCATTCCAAGTTGTTGAGCTTTTTGGTAAACTTTTCCTTCTGTTAACAAAGATGGTGCAACAACTACCTCAACTTTTTGCATTTCTTTGATATTGGTAGCACCTAAGGTTCCCATAGAGGTTTTGATCGCTCCCAATAAATTGTGTGTTCCATCATCAAGAACTGCAGGCCCACATAGGATGCTTTTTAAACTTCCTGTTATACCCACTTTTATCCTCGTTCCTCTTGGTAGGACAGGGCTTGGAGTTGCCATGCCCCAATGAAAACCTTTCCCAGGAGCTTCCTGAGATCTTGCTATTGGGGAGCCAATCATAACTGAGTCTGCCCCACAAGCTAAGCACTTGCAAATATCCCCACCAGTGATAATTCCACCGTCAGCAATGATTGGGACATATTTTCCGCTTTCTTTTTGATAATCATCTCTTGCAGCAGCGCAATCTGAAATAGCTGTTGCTTGTGGAATACCAACACCTAATACCCCTCTTGAGGTACATGCTGCTCCAGGGCCGATACCAACCATTACCGCCGCTGCTCCGGCTCTCATTAGCTTTAAAGAGACTTCGTATGTAACACAATTTCCAACGGCAACTGGCAATCCAATATTTTGGCAAAGATCATAAAGGTCTAGGTTTTGACTACCTTCTTTTCCCAGATGTTCTGTTGAAACAACAGTTGCCTGTAAAAAAAACAGGTCAGCTTCTGATTCTTTTATTAACTCCTTATACTTAATCGCGGCTAATGGAGTTCCGCTTACTGCAGCAATTCCTCCACCTTTTTTAATTTCCTGAATTCTTTTTGAAATTAATTCTTCTTTTATCGGTTGCTTATAAATTTCTTGCATTAAAGGAACAAATCCTTCCTTCCCAATTGATTGGATTTTGGTTAGTACTTCTTCAGGATCGTCGTATCTAGTTTGAATTCCTTCTAGATTTAAAACACCTAGGGCTCCTAAGTTCGAGAGGGCCAATGCCATCTTTACATCCACAACGCCATCCATCGCACTAGCGATTATGGGAATATCTCTTTGAATGCCACCGATTTCCCAATTGGTTTTTGTGATTTCAGGGTCAACTGTTCTTCCTCCAGGAACTAATGCAATTTCATCAATTCCGTAGGCTCTTCGAACGGTTTTGGTGCGTCCTAGTTGAATATTCACACCTAAATTTTGTAAGTTCTCGTCAAACTACCAACTCAAGTGCCAAATTGAGCAAATGTTGGGAATAGATAATCAAGATTTTGGTGTTTTTTTCATCTTGGAAGATGATTTGGGAATGCTTTGAGTCAATTTATATCATGTTTTTGTAATAGTTGATTTTGTTTAGGGTGATTTACTTTCAGATGTATGGTTATTCACTTTAAAAGGTTTATTAATTCACAGATGTTCTTATAATTGGTAAAACACTTATATATGGCTGATCCATTGGGGCCTAATAGTACTGGTCCTGGGGAATCCGACGATCGGATCATACAGACTGATTTAAGAAACGAAATGTCGCGTTCCTACTTGGAATACGCGATGAGTGTGATTGTTGGCAGAGCTTTGCCTGATTCGAGAGATGGACTTAAGCCCGTTCATAGAAGGATTTTGTATGCCATGTATGAGCTTGGGTTAACTAGTGATAGGCCATACAGGAAATGTGCACGTGTGGTTGGAGAAGTTTTAGGTAAATTCCATCCCCATGGTGACACAGCCGTTTATGACGCCTTGGTTAGGATGGCGCAAGATTTTTCAATGCAAATGCCCCTCATTGATGGGCATGGGAATTTTGGATCTATTGATAATGATCCACCGGCTGCAATGAGGTACACGGAATCAAGATTGCAATCTTTGACCACTGATAGCTTGCTTGAAGATATTGAATCAGAAACAGTTGATTTCGCAGATAATTTTGATGGATCTGTTCAAGAGCCAACAGTATTGCCTGCAAGAATACCTCATTTGTTATTAAACGGCTCTTCTGGAATAGCTGTAGGTATGGCAACAAACATACCTCCCCATAATCTTGGGGAATTGATTGATGGATTGATGGCTTTAATTTCTAATCCTGAGTTAGAAGAAATAGAGTTGATGAATATTATCAAAGGCCCAGATTTTCCAACTGGGGGACAGATATTTGGCAGAAGTGGAATTAAAGAGACATACATTACAGGCAAAGGATCAATAACAATGCGTGGAGTTGCTGAAATAGAAACAATTGAAAATACAGGTAGACCAGATAGGGATGCAGTGATAATAACTGCACTTCCTTATCAAACAAATAAAGCAGCATTAATAGAGCGAATCGCTGACATGGTCAATGATAAAAAACTTGAAGGGATTGCAGATATAAGAGATGAAAGTGATAGAGATGGAATGAGAATTGTAATTGAGTTAAGAAGAGATTCTTACCCTCAAGTTGTTTTAAATAATTTATTTAAGCTCACTCCTTTGCAGACTAATTTTAGTGCAAATATGCTTGCATTAGTTAATGGTGAACCAGTTACATTGTCACTTAGAAAGATGTTGCAAGTATTTCTAGATTTTAGAGTAGAAACTATTGAAAAAAGAACTAAATATCTCCTGAAAAAGGCAGAGAGTAGAGATCACATATTACTAGGATTATTATTAGCTTTAGAACAATTAGATGAAATAATTAGTCTTATTAGATCAGCTTCTGATTCGGCTACAGCTAAAACTAAATTACAAGAACTTCATGGCTTAACAGATATTCAGTCTGATGCTATTTTGCAGATGCAGCTAAGAAGGCTTACTGCATTAGAAGCAGATAAAATAAGACTAGAACATGAAGATTTAGTTGAAAAAATAATAGATTTAAAAGATATTTTAAAAAAGAAAGAAAGGGTTTTTGAAATCACAAAAATAGAATTAAATGAAATAAAAGAAAAATATAATTCTACCAGAAGAACAGAAATACTAGATCTAGGAGGAGGTCTTGAGGATATTGATTTGATTGCAAATGAAAGATCAGTTGTTTTGTTGACCGAAACAGGATACTTGAAGAGGATGCCTGTGAATGAATTTGAGGCAACGAGTCGAGGTACTAGAGGTAAAGCAGGAACCCGAAGCCAAGGAGAGGAGGAAGTAAAAAAATTTATTAGCTGTAATGATCATGATAGCCTCCTCCTTTTTAGTGATAGAGGAGTTGCTTATGCACTTCCAGCTTACAGAGTTCCTCAATGTAGTAGAACTGCAAAAGGCACTCCTATTGTTCAATTGCTTCCAATTCCAAGGGAAGAAGCTATTACCTCATTACTTTCTGTGAGTTCTTTTGATGATGAAAACTATTTGTTAATGCTCACGAGGGGAGGCTTTATAAAAAGAACACCTCTTTCATCTTTTAGCAAGATTAGGGCAAATGGATTAATTGCAATAGGTCTAGAGGATGGAGATGCTTTGACTTGGGTTCGATTGGCTGAATCTGGCGACAGTGTTTTGATTGGTTCTAAAAATGGAATGACTATCCATTTTAGATTAAATGATTCTGAATTACGTCCTTTAGGTAGAGCAGCAAGAGGGGTTAGGGCAATGAATCTAAAGTCTGGAGACTCACTCGTAAGTATGGATGTTTTATCTACTGAGTTGGCTGACCATGTTGATAAAAGTGAGGTGCAAGAAGAACTAGAGGATGAATCATCAGTCTCTGAAGGCCCTTGGGTTCTTGTTGCTTCTGGAAATGGACTTGGGAAAAGAGTTCCTGTTACACAATTTCGCTTGCAAAAAAGGGCAGGCATGGGACTAAGAGCAATAAAATTCAGAAAAGATGGTGATGAGCTTGTAGGTCTAAGGGTTCTAGGAAAAGGAGAAGAATTATTATTGGTTAGTGAAAGGGGAGTAATTGTTAGAACTAGTGCCGATAAAATCTCTCAACAATCAAGAGCTGCAACTGGGGTAAGAATTCAGAAACTTGATAATGGTGACAAGTTGTCGGAGGTTGTTTTAGTCCCTCGAGAACAAATAAATGATGAGGAAGGGAGAGAATCATCCACAATTGATGAACCAATAAATACTGATCCAATGTCTAACAATTGAAATTGATTGATTCTGCTGACGTATTAGTTTTGGGAGCAGGACCAGCTGCTCTTTGTATTACTGCTGAGTTGGTTCAACAAGGAATTAAAGTTCAGGCAATAGCTTCTAAGTCTCCTCTAGAACCCTGGCCCAATACTTATGGGATCTGGGCATCTGAGCTTGAGTCTTTAAATATGCAGGAGTTACTTAAATATAGGTGGAAAGATACTGTTAGTTTTTTTGGAGATGGTTTGAATGAAGAAGGCAATATTTGTACAAACCATTTTCTTGATTACGGTCTGTTTAATTCAATTAATTTTCAAGAAGCTCTTCTAGAAAGATGCAATGGACTTTCTTGGCAAGTTGAGACAGTAAAAAAAATAGATTTTGGTGAAAAAGAAACAACTGTGATTTGCACTTCTGGAAACAAATATTTTGCCAGGCTAGTAATTGATGCAAGCGGTCATAAAACCCCTTTTATTAGAAGACCTGATCATGATGAAATTGCTAAGCAGGCGGCATATGGTGTAGTTGGGAAGTTTAGTTCTGCTCCAGTAGAGAAGAATCGATTTGTCTTAATGGATTTCAGACCTGACCATTTAAATTCAAAGCAACTAAATGAGCCCCCTTCGTTCCTTTATGCAATGGACTTGGGAGATGGGAGTTATTTTGTTGAGGAAACTTCCTTGGCATGTGCACCTCCTGTTTCTTTTGAAATTTTAAAAGCAAGATTAATTGCACGATTATCAAGCAAAGGAATTCGAATTGAAGAGATAATTCATGAAGAGCATTGTCTTTTTCCTATGAATTTGCCATTGCCATATAGAGATCAACCTCTTTTGGCTTTTGGAGGCTCAGCCAGCATGGTTCATCCTGCATCTGGTTACCTTGTCGGATCACTTTTAAGAAGAGCACCTTCATTAGCAAAGGTAATAGCAAAAACAATCAAAAAATATCCTTCTCTTCCTACATCTCAGATAGCGAGAAGAGGATGGAATACTCTTTGGACTACTGAATTAATTCAAAGACATCGTCTTTATCAGTTTGGACTTCAACGTCTAATGAGTTTTGACGAATCCCTCTTAAGATCTTTTTTTGATACTTTTTTTAAATTACCCAAAAAAGATTGGTATGGATATTTAACTAATACACTTCCTTTGCCAAGACTTTTTATTGTTATGCTCAAATTATTCTCTATTGCCCCATTCAAGGTTCGGTTAGGAATGATTAACTTTCTAATAAAAAAGAAAAGTTAGATTCTCTTTTTCCAATCTATAGGAGAAATTAGAGGGAAAATACAATCCTCTCTCTCTATTTCTTTTAATGTTTTTTGATTGATGATTTTATTGTCTTTAATCGTATTAATTAACATCCAAAATCTTTTTAGATGCAAGTTGATTCTTTCTCTGGCAAGCTCAGTAGTAGTTCCTGCCTTGAGAATAAAACTCCAATCAGAGGATTGACATAATAAAAGTTCTCTCCCAGCCTGTCTAATTATTTTTATATTTGATTCATCTATTAAACCATCTGAGCAAATACTTACCATCTCTCTCCCAGCTTTACTCCATTCATGAACAATCCATGCATTTGATTTGTCTAACCAATAATCATGAAAGCCACCTTGTCCCCAACTAGATGGCGAAGGATTGCATAATTGGATTTTAGATGTTGATTGAAGAGCCTCTTTTAGCGTGATTAATTTAATACCTTCATTTTTTGATTTGATAAATATATTTGAGAGAAATTTTGGTCCTTCAAACCACCAATGTCCAAAAAGCTCTGCATCAAAAGGAGCAATTAACAATGGCTCTATTTGAATTGAATTAGATAGATTTATAAGTTGCTTCTTTCTTGCTTTTAAAAAATTTTCGGCGTCTTTTTTAATACTTTCTTTTGCAGCTTGTGGATCATATTCTTCTTTGTTAGCTAAAGATGTATTTTGAGAAGTAATCTTAAATAATTTAATTCCTAATGGCCTTTTCTCGTTAATACCTATCTTTTTTAAACTCTCTATTGATAAATCCCATCCCAAGTCTCTATGGAATTCTCTGTAGTTTGGATTGCCAGGATAACCATCCCTTGCTGACCAAACTGGAAGAGTTGATTCACTATCCCTACCAAAAAAAGCTACTCCTTTTTTAGTGCAAATTGGAGCATATAATCCATATCTAGGTCTAGGTTCTGCATTCAATAATCCATGTCCATCAAGAACTGCATATCTAATACCAGCTTCAGCCATTAATTCATCTAAGCCTTCGTAATAGGCACATTCGGGTAACCAAATGCCTAATGGAGCGTTCCCAAAAAGTCTTTGATGTTCTCTGACTGCAGTTCTTAATTGAGCTCTAACTGCTTCCGGATTTTCTCTTAAAAGTGGAAGATATCCATGAGTGGCTGCACAAGTAAGAATATCAATTACTTCTGATGTTTGTAATTTTTTAAATCTTCCTATTAGATCACCTTTGCACCTCTTCCAGCTTTCTAATTGTTTTTGAAAGTGATTTTTTAGATGTAGGGCCGCCGCTGTGCAGTTTGTTTCTAGTGTATTTAAGACTTCTAATCTAATAGCTACCCATGCTTCAAAGCGATTCTTTAATAGGTCATCCTCTAAAAGCGATAGCAAAGTTGGCGATAAACCTATTGTGATCTTAGGTGTTTGATCTTTTGCCTTCGAGGCCTCTTCAAGGGTTTCTAAAAGTGGTAAATAACATTCCACTAGAGCTTGAAAGAACCAATCCTCCTCTAGTGAACCAGGTTCTTCTGATCTCACGTAAGGTAGATGGGCATGCAGGACTATGGCGAGATTGCCTTTAGCCATTAAAACTCCAAGATTTTCGGAATAGATCTTTGGATACTTATACTCTTTAGTCGCACTATAAAAGATAAATTTTAAGTTCTAATCCAAATCTAGTTAAATTAGATACGTAATTTAGTAAGTTGGAAATAATTAATTTTGATCTATTACTTAGAATTTCTTCATGCAAATTTTAGGTTCAATTTTAAATTTCTAATTTTTAGAAATAAAAAAAATAAAAAGATCAATTGAATAGTTAGAAACTTAATGTTTTTTGTAAAAATTTGTTAGAAATATACTACAATTAATTTGATTCATTTAGACCTTGAAAAGGTCTAGTTATTTTTATATTTTTCATGCTATGGCCAAAGATCCAGGCCGAGTTTTAATTTTTGATACCACATTAAGAGATGGAGAACAATCCCCTGGTGCGAGTCTGAATTTAGAAGAAAAGTTGGCTATTGCTCAACAATTAGCAAGACTAGGCGTAGATGTTATTGAGGCAGGATTCCCTTTCGCTAGCCCTGGAGATTTTGCTGCAGTTCAGAAAATAGCTGAGCAAGTAGGAGGCAAAGAAGGACCTATTATTTGCGGATTATCAAGAGCCTCAAAACCTGATATAAAAGCTTGTGCCGATGCTATCGCTCCAGCACCAAAAAAAAGGATACATACCTTTATCGCAACTAGTGATATTCATCTTGAACATAAATTAAGGAAATCCAGAAAAGAAGTTCTCGATATTGTTCCAGATATGGTTAACTACGCTAAAGGTTTTGTCGATGATGTTGAGTTTTCTTGTGAAGATGCAGCAAGAAGTGATTTGGATTTTTTATATGAAGTAATTGAATTAGCCATATCTTCAGGTGCCAATACTATAAATATTCCAGATACCGTTGGATATACAACCCCTTCTGAGTTTGGAGATTTAATATTAAATATTAATAAAAATGTTCCAAATATAAACGAAGCAGTTCTTTCGGTTCATGGCCATAACGACTTAGGACTTGCTGTGGCAAATTTCCTTGAGGCGGTAAAGAATGGAGCTAGACAGCTTGAATGCACGATTAATGGAATCGGAGAGAGAGCAGGTAATGCTGCTTTAGAGGAATTGATTATGGCTTTACATGTAAGAAGATCATATTTTAATCCTTTTTTTGGGAGACCTCCTGAATCTCCAACACCTTTAACAGCAGTTAGAACAGAGGAAATAACTAAGTCCTCACGATTGGTCTCTAATTTAACTGGTATGGTCGTTCAACCAAATAAAGCAATTGTTGGAGCGAATGCTTTTGCACATGAATCTGGAATACATCAAGATGGAGTTTTGAAGAATAGGCTTACCTACGAAATTATCGATGCAAAAACAGTTGGCTTGTCAGACAATAAAATTTCTCTAGGTAAATTAAGTGGTAGGAGTGCCGTTAGGGCTAGACTAGAAGACCTTGGGTATGATTTAAATAGAGAAGATCTTAATGATGCTTTTGCTAGATTTAAAGACTTAGCTGATAGAAAAAGAGAAATAACAGATCGTGATTTAGAAGCCATTGTTAGTGAGCAAGTTCAACTTCCAGAAGCTTTGTTCCAATTGAAATTGGTCCAAGTAAGTTGTGGAACATCGCTAAGACCCACTGCAACCGTAACTGTCGTTGGCGAAGATGGAGAGGAGAAAACAGCTGTTTCCCTAGGTACTGGTCCTGTTGATGCAGTAGTGCGAGCTTTAGATTCTCTAACTGAAGAACCCAATGAATTAATTGAATTCTCTGTAAAGTCCGTTACGGAAGGAATAGATGCTTTAGGCGAAGTTACGATTCGAATAAGAAGAGATGGAAGCCTATTCTCTGGTCATTCAGCTGATACTGATGTTGTTGTTGCAGCTGCGCAAGCATACATAAATGCGCTTAATAGATTAGTAGCCGCTGAGGGAAGGAAATCCATTCATCCGCAACATGATTTCGCCAAGGCAGATAAAAAAGGGGTTTAACCACTTTTAGGTCATTTTGATATGTGGAATAGGGTTGCGTAAATTTTTTTTGAAAAACTTCTTTAAAACATTATTCAAAGATTAATATATCTTGTGACGATTTGATAAGCGTACATAAATGACTTTAAAAAGAAATCTTTACCGACTTACTGGGCTTGATGGGGCTCCACATCATGTCCTAGATGCTCCTTATGAAAGTATTGATGCAGCAATTTTTGCTGCAAAGTCTTGGTGTGATGGACAAGGATTGAAGTGCAAAATTAAAGACAGAGGAATAGGTGTACAAGTGCTTGCGGGAAATGGAACTTGGAGAACAGTTTGTTATCCAACTAATTGTTTGAAATTGTCTATCGCTTAAAATAAATTGTGATTAAGGTCGTATGTTTTTATTTAAAGGAATAATTTTTTAAAAATGGGTTCAGGAATGCGCGGCTACTGGACACTTGCTTGGTTTGGCTTAGTCTCAAATACGCTTGCAATTCCATTTATTGCCTATGTAGTTGGATCAGGACCGCCTCTGCAAACGGCAAATATAACAATTGCTATTAGCCTTGCCTGGCCATCTGCAGTGACTGGGATTGTCGCTTCTGCGGGTTTATTTGCTCAAAGAGGTTGGGGTGTGATTTTATCAATAGTTGCTTTGTCTATGACTCTTTCAGGAACTTTGCCCTATGGGATAATTAGGTTGATTAAAGTAAATGATCTTTTTGGTATTAGCGGCTTATCATTACTTATTGCTTTTCTGAATTTATTAGCACTACTTTACTGGTGTAGAAGAGGTCACAGAAGAATTAGGCTTTAACTTATTAAATATTTCAATAGATGCGGTAATTTTCTACCTAGAATTTAAGCTGGGATATTTCAACCTTCTGTGGCGCATCCTCCTCCAGACAGAGACGAAAGCCCTAAGTATTATTTCTATTTCTGCTCTCGTTAAACTACTTTCTTTTAATTGGCCATCAATCTGACGAGACTGAATTATTTTCCTTACTGTTTTGCAAGCATCATTATCTGATGATGATGCGTCTAGAGCTCTTAATGCTGCTTCGCAACCATCTGCAAGCATGAGTATTCCCGTTTCTTTGGAATGAGGAATAGGACCTTTATATCTGAAACGTTTTTCAGAGACAGAAGGATCTCTTTCTTTGGCTTTATGAAGAAAATAACCCATTTTTAAAGTCCCTTGATGTTCTGGAATGAAGTCAGCAATGGGTGATGGAAGTCGATATCTCCTTGCAAGCTTTAATCCTTCATCTACATGTGCTTGAAGAATATCTGCGCTTTTATATGGATTTTTGATTTCTTCATGGGGGTTTGTTCCATCTTTCTGATTTTCAATAAACCAATTAGGAGCGTGTAGCTTTCCAACATCATGGTATAGGGCTCCAGTCCTTATTAAGTCGACATCAGCTCCAATTACTCTTGCTCCTTCCTCGGCAAGACTTAGAATTGTTAAAGTATGCTCAAATGTGCCTGGTGCTTCTCTAGATAAACGGCGAAGTAACGGACGTTCTTGATCAGCTAGCTCCATTAATCTTGCTCTTGTAAGTAATCCAAAAGTATTTTCTAATATGGGAATAATTAATATCGTTACCATCAGCATTGCACTTATAATAAGTGTTTCGTTCAGTAGAGAATTAGGATCAAATGATAGATTATTAAATTCTAAATTTTTTGCTTTAATTAGTTGATTAAATATAAACCATTGTCCTAATAATGCCCCAAAAGGTATAAAAACTGCTATTTGAAGAATTTGTGCACGGCTTCTCATCCTTCTGCCTAAAAAGGCTATAAATGATCCAGCAATGCAAGCAATTATTAATCTAATTTCATTTGAACTATCAAGAGATGTTGGCCATATTAAACTAGCAGTAGCCATCCAAGCTAATGAGGTTATTGTACCTATTCCTTGTGAAAGAAGGAGTGTTGGAGGTAATATTAATTGCAATGGGCTTGCAATCGTACCAAGCCAGTCTTTTGTTAGTTGAACTACAAATAATAAAGTTAAAGAAAGTAAGCCATGCTTAGCTTTAAGTCTAGGCTTTTCTCTTCTCATAATCATCAGAAGTAAACCACAACTTCCCATAGATTCTGTGAAGGTTATTAACCACTTTATTGGCCTAGGACTTCGACTTACCTTGTTAAAATGTTCTAGAATATCAAAGTCTTGAGAACTTATGGGCTCTCCTTTCTTTGATATTAAGCTACCTTCTTTAACTTTTATAATTTTTAGTTCGTCATTATCTATTAAATTTTCAAGTAATATGTTTGTTTCCGGGTAATCAATTTTTAAATTACTTTTCAGATAAAAACTTGTCGATAATACTTTCGCTCCCAATGATCTGCTTGGATATTCTTTGGCGCCTAGATCTAGTAATTGTAGAGATGAAGCTTCATTAAGTTGATCAAATGCAAGCGTATTTATAATTCCTTGAGATAGCATTCTCTTTGATGCTTTTTTTATCTCTTCTTCCCAGCTTTTCCATTCACTATTGGAAACATTAATCAGCCATTTCTTTTCTGAATCGGTTGGATTGATTTTATTTATATCTGCTTCGAAAGTAGGATCTTTTGAGGTGCGAAGTTTTTTGATTTTCTTTAAAACAATCTTTTCTAAATTATTGGTTTGATTTTCATCGATAACTTGGAGAAAATTGTCTTCTAAGCCTTT
The DNA here is from genome assembly GCA_003280265.1 of Prochlorococcus sp. AG-363-G03. Classification (GTDB taxonomy): domain Bacteria; phylum Cyanobacteriota; class Cyanobacteriia; order PCC-6307; family Cyanobiaceae; genus Prochlorococcus_B. Next base: position 14,325 of record QCFJ01000009.1, read on the forward strand.
TTTCTTCTCTTTTAGTGCTTGTGTATCTATTACTAATGCATCCTTTGGTGCTATTTCGTTGGTTTGAGCAATATCTCCAGGTTTGAGATCCGGAACAGCAAGTAACTTATAACTTGAAAATATTGCTACTAATAGGCAGACCAATAGTAGACCTAACTTGTCAGTGGCTGACCAGCGAAGTATTGGACGTCTGGGAGATTGGCTCCCTAACCATATTCTCCATATTTTTTTTGGACTCGGTAATTTAGCCACTGGCCTTTTTCACCTTCGCCTAACGCTAGGTTTAATGCGTTGATTAATTGAAATTGTATTCATTTTATTTATGCCAAACATTTTAGATGGAAAAAAACTTGCTCAGGAGATTGAACTCATTCTTAAACAGACTATAGAATCTGGATCAAAACTTGCGAAGCGTCCCCCGGGTTTAGCTGTGCTAAGGGTTGGTAACGATCCTGCAAGTGGAGTTTATGTCAATTACAAGGAAAAAGCATGCGATCGAATAGGTGTTAGAAGTTTTGCTAATCATTTAAAAGAAGATATTTCATTGGAAGAACTTAGAGAAATCATTAAAAGTTTGAATGAAGAAAAGAATGTTGATGGAATTTTATTGCAACTTCCTTTGCCTTCGCATCTGGATGAGGATTCCTTGCTTAGGAGTATAGATCCTGACAAGGATGCTGATGGATTACACCCTTTGAATCTTGGACGATTAATAAAGGGTGAAAAAGGCCCAAGATCATGTACCCCTGCAGGAGTTATGGCTCTGCTTAAGCGAAACCAAATAACAATAGAAGGAAAAAGAGCTGTGGTGGTTGGAAGGAGCATTCTAGTTGGCAAGCCAATGGCTTTAATGCTTGAAGCCGCAAATGCCACTGTTACGGTTGCTCATTCAAGAACTAAAGATCTAGTCTCTATAACTAGGGAGGCTGATTTACTTGTTGTAGCTGCTGGAAAGCCTTATCTGATAGGACACAATCATGTAAGTGATAATTGTGTCGTTATTGATGTAGGTATTCATAGACTTAAACCTGAAGAAGAAAATCTGAAAGAGAGAAAAAAGATCAAACTCTGTGGAGATGTAAAGATGTTTGAAATTGAAGACAAAGTAGCTGCTTATTCTCCTGTGCCTGGAGGTGTGGGGCCTATGACAGTAACAATGCTTCTAGCAAATACGGTTGATAGGTGGCAGAAACATTGTGGATTACCTTTAACTATTAGTCATTTACTTCCATGAATCCCAATGTCCTGACAGAATTGATAGAAATCAATTTTTTGCATGCAGGAAGCAATCGCTTCTTTTGACTTCGCGGAGTATCTAGAAAAATCTAGAGCTCTCGTTGAACTTGCGCTGGATGCCTCTCTGGGCCCTGAAAAGCCTGAAAAATTAAGAGAATCTATGCGCTATTCTCTTTTGGCCGGAGGAAAAAGATTAAGGCCGATTCTTTGTCTAGCTGCTTGTGAACTTGCTGGAGGAGAAGTCGAAAAAGCTCTCCCTACTGCAGTAGCTCTGGAAATGATTCACACGATGTCTCTTATCCATGATGATCTACCTTCAATGGATAATGATGATTTACGTCGAGGACGTCCTACTAATCACAAAGTCTATGGAGATGCTGTAGCAATACTTGCTGGAGATGCTCTATTGACTAGGGCTTTTGAGATGGTATCAATACGGACAAAGGGGATACCATCAGAGAGACTTTTGAAAGTAGTAGGTGAGCTCTCATTAGTTGCAGGGGCACCTGGATTAGTGGGAGGTCAAGTAGTTGATCTTGATTGTGAAGGTAAAGAGGTTGATTTGGATACCTTAGAGTATATTCATCTTCACAAAACAGGAGCTTTGCTAAAGGCATGTGTTACTTGTGGAGCATTAATTGGTGGGGCGGATGAGAAGCTTCTGGAAGCATTAGGTGTCTATGCAAGAGGGATAGGATTGGCATTTCAAATAATTGATGACATTCTTGACGTAACAGCAAGTAGTGATGTGTTGGGCAAAACAGCAGGAAAAGATTTAATTGCTGATAAAACTACTTATCCAAAATTACTTGGTCTTGAGGAATCAAGAAGGAGAGCGGATCTATTAGTAGCTAGAGCAAAAAATGCTCTTGATCCTTGGTCTGAAAAATCAAAACCTCTTCTTGCATTGGCTGATTACATAACAAGTAGAGATAGATGAGTACCAATCCGGCTTTCGAATCTCAATTTATTTACATTCTTGATAATGCTGTATTGGCTTGGGGCCTTGCAGCATGTGGTATCGCTCAATTTTCTAAATTATTATTTGAGTTAATTTTTAAGCAAAGCTGGAGACCATCAGTACTTATAGAAACAGGCGGTATGCCTTCAAGTCATTCGGCTTTGGTAACAGGAACTGCTGCAGGAATTGGGCTTCAGCTTGGTTTTAATGATCCTTTATTTGCTTTGGCTACAACAATTGCTTTTATCGTTATGTATGATGCTTCTGGCATAAGAAGATCAGCAGGTTTAACTGCTGCAAAAGTTAATGAGATTTTAAAAGATAATTACACTGAATTATCGACTGAAACTATTTTAAAAGAGTCTTTAGGACATACAAAAATTGAAGTATTAGTCGGGAGTTTTGTTGGACCTATGGTTGCTTTGCCAGGTATTTTCTTCCTTGGTTCTCCTTTGAATATTTTGCAAATGATAGGATTATTTTCTGTGTGAAAGAAGTAAAAATAAAAGAAGATTGTGTTGTCTTAACTAAGGATCAAGAAAAATCACTTGAATTATTTTGTGAATGGTTAAAAGCCCCATACTCCTTTAAACCTTTTGTCATGAAAGGCTTTGCAGGTAGCGGAAAAACATATTTATCAATGAAACTTTTAAAAAAAGTAGATGAGTTGGGTTTGTGTTGGACTGTTGTTGCACCAACTCATAAAGCTGTAGGCGTATTAAGGGAGGGATTGAAAAATGAATCTATTCAGCCAACATGGTTCCCTTCGACCATTCACCGTTTGCTTCGACTTAAGTTGAAAAGACAGGCAGATATCGAAATATGTGAAAAAACAGATCAAACTGATAGCTCTCTGGAAAACTTGGGACTTGTTTTAATTGATGAAGCATCAATGATTGACTCTAAATTATTGGAGATAACTCTTGAATGCGCCAGATTTAATTCGACTAGATTGGTCTTTGTTGGTGACCCTGCTCAACTTCCCCCAGTGGGAGAATCTCTTAGCTCAGTTTTCTTAATGAAGCGGGCAATAAATTCTGAACTCAAGGAGGTTGTTCGTCATCAAGGGCCTGTTCTGAAATTGGCAACGATTATTAGAGATGGCTATTTCCCTTGTAGTCAGCCACCAGTATTGCCAGTTATTAATTCTGAGAAAGGTAATGTTGGAATTCTAGATAGGAATAGTTGGCTTGAAAAAGCAAAGTCATCATTAAGATTATCTTCTTTAGATGATGATTTCGATAGGGCAAGAATTTTGTGCTACACGAATCGAATTGTTGATAATTTAGTCCCGCATGCAAGAAGAGCTATTCATGGTGAGATGGCTGATCAATATCAGGTTTTGCCTGGGGAAGTCTTAATTAGCCGTAAGGCTGTAATGGTAAATGCTTCGTTAAAAGAAAATGAGATTGGTGAAGAACCAGATATTTTGATTAGTTCCAATAGAGAGATGGTCGTAGAAGATGTAATTCCAAATAGTTTTGATTTGGCTTCTTTAGAAATACATCAAGATTTTGAAAATTCTCTACCTGTTATTGAAACTCAGATAGCTAAAGTAAACTGCGATCAAAAAGAATTTTCTTTGAGGTTAATGCCTCATATAGGATCTAAATCTCGTGTTGCGTTAGACTTTGCTTTGAATAAATTGAGCAATCAGGCGAGAGAGAGAGGAAAGAAAAATAATAGTTCAATTTGGAAACTTTTCTTTTTTATAAGAGATTCATTCGCTTCTTTAGGTCCTGCTTCTGTGCTTACTATCCACAGGAGTCAAGGGAGTACTTTCGGAGATGTTTTTATAACATCTGATGTTTTTTGGCCCAAAGATATTGAATTTAGAAAACGACTTGTATACGTCGCAGTAAGCAGAGCGAGCAAAGGGGTATGGATTGTTGGGGATAATAAAAGCAAAACAAATAAAGCTCTTTTAGAGAAATTATTAATCGAGTAATTTAAAAAATTTTATTTATAAAACCGATTTGCTTTGGCAGAATTCATAACGCTTCTTTTCCAGTTTTCTAGAATAATAGGCGAACTTGCCCAATGAAGATGTATCCAACTTGCATGAATTAAATGATTGCAAAAACCTTCGTTATTAATCTCCATATTCCAACCTTTGATATCCCATAGTCTATTTATATCTTGAGTATAGCTTTTTTTAATTATTTCCCAGCGATGAAATTCATGTCCTATTAGTTTATTCCCAGGAGTGATAATAGGACTTTTATTTTTACTTATTGCTTCTCTATAACCAATTTTTAAATTACCCTTTTTAGCTTTAAAAGGTAATATTCCAGCCATTGAATGTTCTCTCCCTTCAAGATCAAATATACTTTTACCCAAAAGCATCATTCCGCCACATTCAGCATATATAGGAAATTTTTTTGAAAACATTTTTATTGAGTTCAGGCTTATTGTTGAATTGCTCAACTGGTGTGCATATTCTTCAGGAAATCCACCAGGTATTATCAATCCTTTGGCTTCTTTTGGGATTTGTTCGTTTTCAAGAGGTTTCCAAGTGATAATTGGCATTCCGTTTCCCTCTAATAATTCTTTTGTTTCTTGATATCTAAAATGGAAAGCTTTATCTTCGGCGATGGCAATTGGGTGAATTAATCCTGATTCTTTCTTCGGAAAGAAATTAATTTCTTTGTTGTTGTTATTGTTGCTTGGAGGTAATAATAGCTTTTTAAAACTTTCAATATCTAGATAATCTTTGGCTATTGATGCCCACTTTTTAACTTTAATTTCTAAGTCTAGAATTTCATGAGCTGGAGCTAAACCTAAATTTCTTGCTGGCAGATATAAGTCTTGGCATGAAGGAAGACAACCCAATGACTTTATATTAATTTGATCAAGAACCTCTAATAAGACTTTTTCATGTCTGGGCGTTTGAACATTATTGAGAACAACGCCTGCAATTTTTAATTCCTTATCGTGTTCTCTAAATCCTTTTATTATTGCTGCTATTGAAGCAGCCTTCCCTCTGGCATCAACAATAAGAACTACTGGCAGACTTAAAACTTTAGCTAATTCAGCTGTGCTACCTTTTGAGCTGCTCCCAATTCCATCAAATAATCCCATGACTCCTTCAACAAAAGAATAATCAGTTAATCCTCCAAAGTAAATAAAGTTTTCTTTAACCCATTTTTCACCTGAAAGAATTAAATCAAGATTCCGACAAGCTTTGTTTGAAACTGCTGTTAGTTGTTGAGGGTCTAAATAATCAGGTCCAACTTTAAAAGTCTGTACTGTTTTATTTATACTTTTTAACCAAGAAATTAAAACAAGACTTAAAAGAGTTTTCCCACTGTTACTAGAACTAGCAGAGATTATGCATGCCATCCAATGAGTATATTTATTTCTCCTGACTAACTAAAGCAAGCATTTCTTTTGCTATTGGTGTTGCACTCGCAAGTAGAGGACTGGTATTGCCTCTAGAGCTGGAGAGTAAACGAGCAACATCATTTTCTAACGAGTTCTTTTGAATAGGAACGACTTGTTCAATAAGTTCCATTCTTGCCATACCTCCAGCCTCTAGTCTCATACATTCCCCAGATTCTGATGCGAGGATTATACAAATATCGTTTTTTTGTTTGTTTTTGGCTTTTGCTATTAATCTCAAACCAACTATTTGTCCAGGATTTAAGCTTGGGTTACCAATTGGTAGAGATGTGATGCCAACTTCAACAAGATTTTTGTCATGACTAAGAAAATTAACTTTCAGCTGATCTTTTTTTGAAAAGATGCAATTTTCAAGTTTCCAGTTGAGGCGATCGGCAATCCATGCAGCAAGTAAAAGCCCTTGAACTGTTTGAGAACCCTCAATATCAATATCAATTTTTTGTAAATTATCGAGAGCATCCCTTCTTGGAAGTGGATCAAACACCATTGCCAAGGTTTCTCTCCATCCTCTAAGACGAAGCCAATTAAGGTCGTTCACAGCTTGGCCCGATTGAATTCTTTGAAGCAATAAATTCAAGCAGACTACTGGTTCACCCAGCGCACTATCAATAATTAACCTTCGATTTGGGAGCGCAAGAGCTTTAAGGAATTCAGGCGCCTCATCTATTCTTCCATTCCACCATAACCATGAGGGAAGTTCATCTGGGACAAGAGTCTCAACAATTTTAAGCCCATCATTGATTGCAGTTTTATTACCTCTTAAAACGATTACATCGCCACAAGCTGTTCTGCCTCCGCCTTCTTCAGGAAGAGGGCAATATGCTGCTACTAAAGTTTCTAAGTTATTTTCTTTTTCAATTGTTGGTGCAATGGTTATTAATCTTCTGGGTTGCAAATTACTTATTGAGGTGTCAATGTGTTGCCCCCTAAGGTCTTCTACATTATTAATTAACTCTTCAGATTGAATTGAAGATTGAACTCTAAAGTCTAGTGGTGAAGTGCTGTTAGGAAGATCACCTTTTAAAATGATTTCTCTTGCAGCTTCGATAAGATCATTTCTCTGACTGCCTACTATTGGTCCAGATATTTTGCCGGTTTTGACTAATTTTTGTTCAATCCAAGCAGGTTGCCATACAATTAAACAAAAAGTGTTAGCTCCTTTATCTCCTCGTTCATCATGAGACCAGAGTTGCTCAAGATAAGTAGGGATTTCGGCCGGAGGTAGCTGAAGCGGGGTTTGAAGGGTTAATTGAGGAGACATTTAATTTGGTTTGAATAGAAGATTTAGATTCAACTTTTTAAGGTCTTCTCCAGAGAAGCTGATCTTTGCCAATAAGTAAGTCTGATTCAGTAGGCCCCCATGTTCTTGATTCGTATGGATAAACTGGTAATTCCCATGGAGAGTCTTCAATCTTCTCTAGTAAAGGAGTATATAAACGCCAAGCAGCTTCTACTTCATCGCTTCGAGTGAATAATGTTGGATCTCCAAGCATTGCATCTGCGAGGAGTCTTACATAACCTTCATCTGAAGGCTCTCCAAAGGATTCGTCGTATGAAAACTCCATATTTACTGGCCTACTTCTCATCCCAGAACCTGGCGATTTCACCTCAAAACTAAATTCAGCTCCTTCGTTGGGTTGGATCCTGAGAATTAATTGGTTTGATGTTGGGCATCCCCCTGCGGCATCAAAAAGATGAACAGGGGCTTCTCTAAAAGTAAGAACGACCTCACTAAGTCTTTTGGCTAATCTTTTTCCTGTCCTTACATAAAAAGGAACTCCTTGCCATCTCCAATTATCTATGAAAAGCTTCATGGCTACATATGTTTCGGTTGTGCTATTTGGATTAACACCTGACTCTTCTCTATATCCAAGGAGCGGAGCTTCATCGCTACCTCCTTTTGAGTACTGTCCCCTTACGCAACATTCCCAAGGTTTTTCTTCGTTCGCAAGCTTTACTGCCTGAAGAACTTTTGCTTTTTCATTTCTTATTGATTCTGGATCAAAATGTCCAGGTGGTTCCATTGCAGTTAGTGCAAGCATTTGAGTTAGATGGTTTTGAACCATATCCCTTAGAGCTCCTGAAGATTCGTAATATCCAGCGCGATCTTCAACTCCAACTGTCTCGGAACTGGTAATTTGAACATTTGAGATAAAATTTCTGTTCCAAATAGGTTCAAAAATAGTGTTTGCAAATCTTAGAACAAGAATATTTTGAACGGTTTCTTTCCCTAAATAATGATCTATTCTAAATATTTGGCTTTCTTGAGCACAACCTTGAACAAGTGAATTCAGTGACTGAGCGCTATTGAAGTCTCTTCCAAAAGGTTTTTCAATCACAACCCTGCTTCGCTTTGGATCTTTCAATAATCCTGCGGCGGATAAAGCCCTGCATCCACTCCCATAGAATCTGGGAGATACTGAAAGATAAAAAGTTCGATGGCCGTGAGTGGCTCTTAACTTGTCAATTTTTTCAAGTCTTTCCCCAAGCTTTACGAGGTGTTCTGGTTGTTGCAGGTCTACAGGTTCATAGAAAAGAACTTGAGAAAAGAGTTCCCATTCATTAGGACTTTCTTTTATCTGAGAAGAAAGAGCTGCTTCCATTTTTTCTCTAAATATTTCATCAGTCCATGCTCTTCTTGCACAGCCTAAAACTGCGAACTCACTAGGTAATCTTCTTTGCTTAAAGAGTTCAAATAGAGCAGGAACAAGTTTCCTGTGTGTTAGATCTCCTGAAGCACCAAAAATAACAAGACATTGAGGAGGGACTACACGCTCTTGGCGAAGACCTATTCTCAATGGGTTTGTTACGGACATGCTCATTGATAAACTCCTTGCCAATTAGCTTAGAAATATTATCCAAATTGTTTCTAATCATCACGCCAGTTTGATGGTCGCAAGTCCAAAAACAAGATTGATGTTGATTGATTAAATATAGAAAAAATATTTCTAAAGTAATTAATAATTATCGCTTTCCAGACTTTTATATTTATCTAGTAAGTCTCAGCATGCCATCTGCCTGCTTTTCTTAGTTTAGGTCTAAGTTCAGACCAGTCTAAACCCTTTGCAGCAGCAGCAGTTGTCATTGCTTCATCAATACCAGGCTCCATTCCTTTTAATCCACATAAGTAAATATGAGTTTTCGGATTCTCAATCATATTGAATATCTCCTCAGCATGTTCAAGGACCCTATCTTGAATGTACATTCTTCCTCCTTTTGTATTGTTCTGCTCTCTGCTGATTGCTTTTGTGTATCTGAGATTTTCAGGGAATTTTGATTTGTAGTGTTCAAAATCAGCGTCATAAAGCAAGTTGGCCGTCTTAGGGGCACCCATAAATAACCAAGCTTTTCCTTTGAAATTCCACTTATGTTTTTCAATTTCTGTGGGTTCAAACATCCTTCTTAAATAAGCTCTCATAGGAGCTATACCAGTACCTGTCGCAAGCATTATTATGTTTGAATCTTCTTCATCAGGCAGTAGCATTTCTTTCCCTACTGGCCCACTAATTTTTACTTTATCTCCGGGGGATAGGTTACATAAATAGGTTGAGCAAACTCCATTTATTGTTTCACCATCTTTTTCATACTGAAGTTGGCGCACACACAATGAAAGTGTATTTCCTTCAAAATTATCACCATACCGAGTGCTAGCAATTGAATAAAGCCTTGGCCTATGTGGCTTTCCTTTTGCGTCTTCACCTGCTGCAAGGATTCCGCAACTCTGACCTTCAACATATTTGAATTCTGGGTCTCCTCCAGATAGATCAAAAGTTATGTGTTGAACTTTTCCAATTGCTCCTTCTTTTAATACTGAGTAATTTTCAATTACTGTCCCTGTAAAAGGGGCTTTTGGTTTATAAGTATTAACTGGTACATCTGAATGAGGTTTCTTTCCTCCAGAAGCTTTAGCAGGAGCAGCAGCAGCTTTAGTTGTAGCAGCAGCTTTAGGCGCAGCAGCAGCTTTAGCAGGAGCAGCTTTAACTTTTTCGCTTAAAGCATTCTTCCCGGTTCGCATCATGGCACCAAATGAATATTGCCTACGTATTAGGTAGAAAAAACCAATTATGATAGGAATATGTGCAAGACCACCAATAACTACCTTTGTCTCTGAGTAAGCCATAAAAACTTAAATTAGAAATTGAGATTACCAACAAGAGGTAACTTTTAGCTGTTTTATCTTGATATTACTAACTTATTGGTTCACCTTTTGAGACCGTCACAAGATCATTACTATTCTTAGATCCAGCTATCAAAAGGGGTTTTAGGGATTGTCTGTTTTTTTGAAAATTAATCTAATTATTATTTTTCTATATTTATTTTGCTAAAAGTTTCTTTAATAAAGGATTTATTTCTAGATGATAGTCAAGAGAATTAAAGCTATAAAAAAACCTTCTATGGAGATTAGCCCAATAGAAGGTAATAAATAAGTTTATTTATAGCCCCAAGGGGATTCGAACCCCTGTCGCCTCCGTGAAAGGGAGGTGTCCTAGGCCTCTAGACGATGGGGCCAGATGCAGTGACAAATCACAATAAGTAATTGTTGTCACAATTGAAAGTTACGGGCCCGCCTTGCCACTCGTCAAGGTTTCTTGATCCTTATTTTGGCCTCGCCATACAGGAACGGTGAAGTAAAAACATGCACCTTCAGTCGGTTTGGAAACTACCCAGATCTTGCCACCATGGACTTCAACAATTCTTCGGCAAACTGAAAGACCAATGCCAAAGCCAGTTGTCTCTTGAGAAGTTTGTGGAAGTCTCACTCGATCAACAAATATTCGATGTTGTTCTTCTGATGGAATTCCAGGTCCATTATCTCGAACAATTACTTCAACCCATTGATTTGTTCTGTGAAGCATTGTTATAAAAATTTCACCTTCGTCATCGGAAAATTTCAAGGCATTTTCGATGAGGTTTAGTAAAACCTGCATCATTCTTCTTTGATCTGCGAAAACCGAGGGCAAATCAGAAGGAATATCAGTATTTATTTTAATTTTGCGATTGAGCCATAGCTTCTCAAGCTCGAGTATCGCTTCAGCAGATAAGTTCGCCATATCAACTTTTTGAGGATTAAATAAAGTTTCCCACCGAGTACTTCCAACTTCTAATAAGTCCTTTGAGAGTAGTTCAATCTCTTCTAACCTTCTTTTTAAGACTTCTTGAAATTTAGACATGCTTATTTGTCCGAGTTTTTGACTTTGGAGAGCTAAACCAGCAGCTGTTAAAGGAGTCCTCAATTCATGAGCAACCATTCTTAAAAGACTTTCTTGAGAATGTATTTTTTTAGTGAGTGTTTCGTTTTCTTGTCGTAGAACTAGAAGATCATCCTCTAGAAGAAGTTCTTTTTGCGTTTGATTGGATTCAAGTGTCTTTGCTCTAAGACTGATGCCAACAGAGTTGATTAGCCCTTCATGTTGCCATCTTGGTACCCAAGTTTTAACTTGTGAACAAATTGAACTTCCAGCAAAAATTTGTTTAGGCGAAGGATCTAATTTTATTAGAGCAGGAAGTGCCACTAATCTATATAGCTCGAGTAATTCGGGGTTATCAGAAGGATCTGAAAATTCTAAGTTTATAATGAAACCACTATCTTCTGTTTCCAAATATTCAATTAACGAACGAATATCTCCCCTTGAGAGATGGTGGCGAGATGCCACAAGCAACAGTTTTAACTGCCGTCGGTCCTGAGCTTCGGCACTATCCACAGTGTCGAGCGATCTAAATAATTACGCATACCTTAAGGTAATGAGACTCGTTTTAGGTATTGGCTAATAATTTAAGTGAATACTTTTTATAAATCTCTCAGTTCCAGAAAATGGCTATTTCACTTTCATCTGGTATTGAAAAGACTAGAGAAGACCGTTCTGAAGGTATTGATAGACTTCGAATCAACTTTGATAGTAATTTAAGGCGATGGTTTGGTCGAAATATTGGTTTGTGGCATTCTAAAAGACAATATTTTTTTGATAAAGAAAAGGTTATTAATTTGGAAATGTACATAAATATAAGCAAGTTAAATCAACAAGATTCTGAATTTGAAAGCTATCGGTTTAAGTGGTGGTGCGAGGATGAAAAAGATTTTTTTATTAAACGACCAACTTATAAAAGTGAAGGAGAAATAATTGCTCGATTACAAGGGCATCAACTAATACGTGATTGTTCTTATTTAACCGATTCTTCAGGAATATCAAACATTAGGCAAGTTGATGAACACGAATTGATTTTTGATACTAATTACGATAATTGGCATGTATTGGAACATACACGCTTAATAGACCAAGATAAATTTAGATCCAGAACTATTTACAGTTGGTTTAACGATAAGTTAAAGATAGTTGAAAATCATCATGAAATAAGGATTAAGAATCCCAACTGAAGAGTTTGTTAAATCTATTTTGATAGAAACAATATATGTTATATATTTAATTTGCAAGTGAAGAATTTTCAATAGATTTTTTTCCTGCATCATATGTTTCTTACCGACTAAAATCTCTTGAGCAAAATTAAAAAATCACCAAGACACAAAATCTTGGCTTTATCAATTATTTCTGCTTCAATATTTTTATCAAGTTGTAGCAACTCCATAAAGTCGGAATCTAATACAACCAAAATTAGAACTGACGAAACGGAAATTAATATTATTCCTGCTAGTGATGAAGACATTTTTTTATACCGACAAATAGGAATAAACTATTTGTGTATGGCAAGACAGATTGAAGTTGAATTCCCTAAGGCTATTTCCTTGGCTGCGAAAAATTATGAATTGCTCATAACAAATAGACATGGCGGATTAATTAAAGAATTAGGAAAAGAAAAATTACCAGAAAAAAATATCTATAATGGAGCAATTTTGCAAATTCTTGATGGTGCCATTAAGAATTGCCCGGAGATGGTTCCAGATGAAGATAAGAAAAAATTCTTAAAAACTGTTGAACAATTAAACCAAAAGAAATAAATTATCTTCTAAATTAAAGAAATTTATTTCATATGTTAACTCAGAAATCTATTAAATTATCAGACTATGTTGAATATCCTTACTTAATACCAAGAATAGATTTAAATTTTGATATTCGAACGGATTGTGTCGTTGTGCAATCAAGAATGATAATTAAACCAAAGCACAAAGAATCCACAAAGCTTATTCTTAATGGTAGTCAAATTGAATTGTTATCAATATCAATAAATGCAAGAGAACTTAAGTCAGAAGAATATTTAGTTACCGATAAATGCTTGATTATAAAGAGTCCGCCAGGGGCGGAGTTTGAATTAAAAATAAGATCGCAAATTGATCCTTTTAGAAATACATCATTAGAAGGATTATATATAAGCTCAGGGATGCTAACTACACAATGCGAGGCTGAAGGATTTAGACGTATTTGTTATCATCCTGACAGGCCTGATGTCTTAAGTAAATATACAGTAAGATTGGAAGCAGACAGTTCTTTATATCCTATTTTATTGTCAAATGGAAATAAGAAATATTCAGGTAAATTAAAAAATAATATTCATAGACATCAAGTGATATGGGAAGACCCTTTCCCTAAGCCAAGCTATTTATTCGCTTTAGTTGCTGGTAAGCTTAACTTAGTTTCTGATAAATATATCACCAACACAGGAAGATTGATTGATGTTCATATATATGTTGAATCTGGAGATGAAAAATATACAAAACATGCTATAAATTCTCTAAAGAAAGCAATGAAATGGGATGAGGATACTTATGGTCTTGAATATGATTTAGATGAATATAAAATTGTTGCGGTTCGGCATTTTAATATGGGGGCAATGGAAAATAAGGGATTAAATATTTTTAATTCAAAATTGGTTTTAGCAGACTCAAAGACTGCAACTGATGATGAATTAGAGAGAATAGAAAGTGTGATAGCTCATGAATATTTTCACAATTGGACCGGTAATAGAATTACATGTCGAGATTGGTTTCAGCTTTCATTGAAGGAGGGTTTGACAGTTTTTAGAGATCAATCTTTTACTTCAGATCTTCATAGCACTGGACTTAAACGAATAGAAGATGTTTCATTTCTTAGGAATTTTCAATTTGCTGAAGATAAGGGACCTACATCACATGCTGTGAAGCCTAAAGAGTACGTGGCTATCGATAACTTTTATACAACAACTATATATGAAAAGGGCGCTGAGTTGATAAGAATGCTTGAGCTATTAATAGGCAGAGAAATGTTTTTTAGAGGTATTGATATCTATATTAAAACTTTTGATGGCACTGCCGCTACAACTGAGGATTTTATTAATTCGTTAATCAAAGGCGCCTATATAGAAGAAAGCAACTGTCCTTTTGATGTATCAAAATTTCTTAATTGGTATTATAAATCAGGTACACCAAAAGTATATGTGAATCAATCTTGGGATTCGAAAAATTCAATTTTAAATGTTTCTTTTAAGCAGAAGATAGAGAGTGATCAGACTAGTGAAAATATTGAAATGATTATTCCAATTCTTTATTCTTGTTATAGCAGAGAAAAAGGAGCTATACCTATATTAGAGGAAAATTTATTTGTCTTAGATAAAAATAATAAGAATCTAAAAATTAAACTCCCATTTGAGAAAAAAGCCCCAGTTCTATCAATTTTCAGACGTTTCTCTTCCCCTGTTCTTTGGGAATCTGATTTGTCTATAGATGATTATCTTTTTCTTTTCTTAAATGATAATGACTATTTCTCGAGGTGGGACTCTGGTCAGTTTTTAATGCGTGAAATGATTAAAAATAGGCTTTTTAACAAAGCAAATTCCTCATTGGAAGATAAGTTTATTTTTGCTATTAAGCAATCTATGAAATCTTTAGAAATAAAAGATCCTTTTTTCTTGGCAACTCTTTTAGAGAATCCTGGTTTCGCGGAATTGGAATCTCTATTTGAAAAAGTTGATCCAATAAATATATATAGAAAGTCACTTGATTTTAAAGTTTTAATTGGTAAGGGGATTCTTCAGGAGTTTAGAACACTAGCTTATAAATTATTTGTCAATATTGACCATGAATGGCCTGAGGGCAAAGGTCAAAGAAAACTATTAGGAACTATTTGGTCTTATTTAACTCTTGCGGGCGATAATAATGTTAAAAAGAATTGTGTTGAATCAATCAATCATCCTTCAATGACTATCTCAAAAGCAGCACTAGGGGCATTGAAGCCACTTGATAGTGTTGAGACAAATGAAGCTTCAAATTTGTTTTATAACCTCTGGAATGATAATGCAGTGGTTTTGGATTCATGGTTCGCATATGAGGCGTCAAGACCTAATAAGCAAGGAATTGATGTGATTGAAAAATTATTATCACACCCTAAATTTGATTGGAAAGCTCCAAATGCAATACGAGCTGTTCTAGGAGGATTTAGTAAAAATATTGAGTTGTTTCATTCTCTTGATGGACAAGGCTATTTATTTTTTGCTGAAAAATTAATAGATTTAGATAAAATTAATCCAATAACTGCCTCAAGAATGGTGAAAATCTTTAGTAAATGGAAAACATACGTCGATGAAAATAAGGAGGGAATGTATAAATCAATTTTAAAAATAAATAGAGCAAATATTTCACCAAATACAAGAGAGGTAGTGGAACTAATTTTGAAGTGAATTTACAGAATTATCTGAACATTGAGCTAACAGAGCTCTCTTCGTGAATTCTCCAAATAGCTTCTCCAAGCATATTTGCAACTGATAAAACCTTTAATTGAGAGAAATCTAAGTTAGTAGGAACTGGAATACTGTTAGTGACAATAACTTGTTCAAAAAGGCCTTCTTTTGAAAGTCTCTCGTAAGCAGGTGGAGAGAAAACAGCATGAGATGCACATGCAATTACTTTTTTTGCACCTTCTTTCCTAAGTAATTCAGCTCCTGCACAAATAGTTCCTCCAGTGTCAATCATGTCATCAATCAATATTGCAGTTTTGCCTGAGACTTCACCAATCACTGTGAGACTTTCGGCAACATTATGCCCTGAACGGCGCTTGTCAATAATGGCTAGAGGTGAGTCCTTCATTTGTTTAGCAAAGGCTCTTGCTCTGGCTACGCCACCTACATCAGGAGAGACGACCACGATTTCATCAAGTTTCATGGTTGATAGATAATCAACTAAAACTGGTGAACCATATATGTGGTCGCAGGGAATATCAAAATAACCTTGTATTTGTGCCGAATGTAAATCCATAGCTAGTACTCTATCTACCCCTGATTTGACAAGAATATTTGCGGTTAGTTTCGCGGTTATTGACTCTCTACCAGCTGTCTTTCTGTCTGCCCTGGCGTAACCGAAGTATGGAATTACAGCTGTAATTTGTCTAGCAGATGCTCTTTTGCAGGCGTCCACCATGATCATGAGTTCCATTAAGCTGTCATTAACAGGAGCACAGGTCGGCTGTATAAGAAAAACATCACATCCTCTTATTGATTGCTGGATTTGAACGTATAGCTCTCCATCCGCAAACCTTTTTGAAACTAGAGGGACATTGGTTATCCCCATATAAGTCGCAATCTCAGTTGCTAATGCTTTATTTGATGTCCCGCTAATCAATCTGAGTCTATTAGTGTCATGCTTGAGACTAGTAGGCTCAGGATGTGCTGCAGTTATAAAACTAGTCACGGTTCCACCGCAAGCAAGAAATAATATTCACTAATCTACCTTTATGTTGATACATGATCATCTAAAAGCTTTGTTTAATTTTTTCTTAAAAGATCTCATCAGCTTTTGTGAAACCTGGAATCATTGACCTGTCTTCTTTTTGGGTGGTGGGGTAAAATAAATATCTTCTAAAGAATTTTCTTTTGAAAACATTAATAATTTGACTTCAGGTAAAGGCTTAAAGATTTTTAAAGGTGCTTTTGCTGAAAACACAAAGATAAAGAGAGCTGGATTATGGAAATAGGGTCATCTTGAGGAGCAGGCTCTTTGAATGGGAAATATAAAGTCTCAAATTAAATCATCGCTTATGATAGTCTCTTATAAAAAGAAAAATATCTTGGCAGTACGAATAAATAATGCTATTGATGGAAAGAAATATAATAAGAATTTTTGTTTTAATTCAAAAAAGATTTGTTTTTTCTAAAATAAATGTTTAATTTTTTATTGGATTTGTTAGTATTAAAATACTAAATATATTTTTTTGATACTTAAGAAAAAGATTCCCATTTTACGATGGAATCCATTTTGAATTTAATAAAAAAAATAGCATTATTAGTTTTCCTTCGTGTTTTTTAGAGATAAAAAAAGTGAAATTAGAAAGAAATTCAGGGATCCTTCTTCATCCCACCTCATTGCCTGATAGCCCTGTCTGCGGTACTTTTGGCAACCCTTCACGAATTTGGCTTAATGAACTAGCTGCATCTGGGATAGGAGTTTGGCAATTTTTACCTCTAGCTCCTACGG
This sequence comes from Prochlorococcus sp. AG-363-G03, assembly GCA_003280265.1. Taxonomy (GTDB): domain Bacteria; phylum Cyanobacteriota; class Cyanobacteriia; order PCC-6307; family Cyanobiaceae; genus Prochlorococcus_B. The sequence continues at coordinate 31,316 of QCFJ01000009.1, forward strand.
ATTCATTTGGATCTCCTTATAGTTCTCCATCAAGTTTTGCGTTTAATCCATGGTTCCTTGATCAGAATGATTTAGTGAGAGACGGTTTCTTAGCTAATAGTCTAGAAATATCCTCTCCTGAAAATATTTTTTGTGTTGATAGAGTCGATTTTCAATTAGCTAATTCAAAAGTTAAGGCCTTGCGGTCTTCTTTAGTTGATTATTGGGACAAACAGAATAGAACTATTCAAGAAGAATTTGAAATATGGTGCTCAAGACAATTTTGGTTGGATGATCATTCCATATTTATGGAACTAAAAATTCAAAATAATGATCTTCCATGGTGGGAATGGCCATATAAATATGCAACCAAGGATAAGAAAGAATTAGCAAAGTGGAAAATTAATAATCAAAGAGAATTGTTAGGTCATAATCTGCTCCAATGGCATTTAGATAGGCAGTGGAAATCAATCAGAAAACTAGCGAAAGATCTGGGGATCTTTTTATTTGGAGATGTACCTTTTTATGTGTCTAAAGATAGTGCTGATGTTTGGAGTAATCGATCATTGTTTTCTATTTTAACGAATTCAAATACATTCCTTCAAAGTGGTGTTCCTCCTGATTATTTCTCTGAGACCGGCCAGCTTTGGGGGAACCCTGTTTATCGCTGGAGTAGGCATAAAGCCGGCAAATATAGATGGTGGAGAAAAAGAATTTCAAGACATCTAGAACAAGTTGATTTTTTACGACTTGATCATTTTCGTGCTTTTGAAGCTTTTTGGGCAATTCCTGGTAAAGATAAAACAGCTGTGAATGGTTTTTGGTTATCTTCCCCAGGGAGAGAGATCTTAGGTTTAATAAAAAAAGATTGCAGTGGTTTTCTTCCTTTAGTTGCAGAAGACCTAGGTCTCATAACATCAAAAGTTGAAAATTTACGCGATGATTTCGAATTAGCAGGAATGAAGATACTTCAATTTGCTTTTGATGGGAATTTAGATAATCCCTATTTGCCAGAGAATATTAAAAATGAAAATTGGATTGTTTATACAGGAACGCACGATAATTCAACTTCTCAAGGCTGGTGGAGAGAAATGGATCAAGAAAGAAAAGAACAAATTAGAGAAAGAATTCTTGATTTTGATAATTTCACTTCTTGGGAATTGATTCGAATGGGTATGGAAACAAAAGCTAAATTATTTGTAGCGCCTATGCAAGATTTATTAAATCTTGATAATAAGTCTCGTTTAAACAAACCTGGGACAATAGAAAATAATTGGTCATGGAGATTATCTAGAAATGATTTGAATATTCAAGAATCTTTAAAAAGATATGGTGACATAGCTAAAGCAAATAAGAGATAACATTACTTGTCTTTTTTATTGATTGTATTTTCATTTTTTATAATAGTATTTTCTAACATTATTGGTTCAGTCGAAACACTATTTATTTTTATAAGATATCTTTGTTGAATATTAAGGGCTAATATCGATGAAAGCATAAAGACAATATATAATAAGCTCCCAACCCAGCTATTAAGAAAGTCTATATTTATGAAGTTAAATTTAAACCTAGATATTTTATCAATACTATCTTTTTGTGCGAGTAAACCATTTAAACTGCCTTTCTCTAAATTGAACTTAGTCTCAATACTTTTGATCATTGAAATCAAATAAGTTTTCTCTGGTAAATACTTTTTCCATCCATTTTCAATAGATATTAGGACATTTCTTGAAATCTTGGTCTCATCAGATAGTTGCTCTAAAGAAATCCCAGATTTCTCTCTTTCAGCTTTAAATAAATTAATTGCTTCGGAAAAATCATTCTCAGAAATAGGTTTATCCTGCTTCTGAGAAAATTCTGATGAGGATTTTTTGAAGTAAAAATTTAGAGCCATAAAATGCAAATGTTTTTAATTGATTATTGAGCTCCATTCCTTCCTTTTTAGCTCTCGCCACTTACCTTCTTGTAGTCCATTTAAGTTTATATTGGAGATCGATATTCTTTGCAAATCTTGGACTGGATGTCCAATGAGATCTGCTATTCTTCGAATTTGGCGATTGCGACCCTCTTTCAAAATCACTTTAAGAAGAGTTTTGCGAGAGTCGTTATCCAAAAATTCTATTTTCGCTGGCAGTGTTTTTTTGCCATCAAGTAAAATCCCCCTTCTCCAATTATCTAGTATTGATTGACTTGGCTTGCCACTTAACCAAACAAGATATGTTTTTGTGTGGGAGTATTTTGGATGTGTAAGTCTAAGTGTTAACTCTCCATTATTGGTCAATAGAATTGCTCCTCTACTATCAAAATCTAACCTTCCCACAGGGTGAATACCAAGACGTAAGTGTGATGGAATAAAACTTAAAATTGTTTTCCTTCCATGATTATCTTCGCAGCTAGATATGACTCCATAAGGTTTATTTAATAGAAAAACTTTATGATTTAGCTTTTTAGGTAAATCTCTCCCGTCAACCAAAATTTTATCAGAGCTTGGATCTGCTTTCTCTCCGAGAACAGCTTGCCTTCCGTTTAATGTTACTCTGCCCTGTTTTATTATTAAGTCAGCTTTCCGTCTTGATAAAAGACCGGATTCAGATATTATCTTTTGTAATCTATTAAGTGGCATTATTTATAAATTATACAATATAATTTATTTCAAAATACAGTGTATAAAATCTATTTTCATTAGAAAAATTCATCTATTTCTTTAACTGTTCCCTCTTCTACTTGGATTAATAAATCTTTAATAGCTTTCCACATGCTTATACCAAAAAGTATTGAGATTATTGAAGAAAATATTACTGACTTGATAATAGAAAAGTTTATGATACTTAATGCACTTACGAAAATAATTGTTAGGCCTGTAAAGAATGAAAACCAACTTGATATTGTTCTAGGATTTTCTAGCGGATTTGGTGAAATCTTTTTTGATGACCAATTATTTAGTTTTGATTTCATTATGTCTGCAAATATCAATCCAGACATCAGGCAAATAAATGCTCCACAAGACAGCCAAAAAATAGGATCTTCAATTGGCTTTATTTGTTGATAATTGGAGATGAATTCATTTATATCTGGAATATCTTCTGCTTCTAAGTTAGCTAAAATAAATGGGAAAATATTTTTAATATTGCTATTGATCATGCTTTAATGTTTATTTAAATTTTTTAGTTATTATAGTTATTATATTTTATAAAAATATTCTACGCAACTTGTGTTTTGTTTTGTTTTGTTAGACTTGAAGCCATTCTTAAAGGATTGAATGTTTTTCGTACTAGCTTGATTAATTGTTTCATATCTTTTGTATCTATTCTTTCATCTTTAATAATGCTCATTAATAAGTTCTTCCTTATTAGCGAGCCTCTTGAGCTAGTTAAGAGCTTAATGCCAGCACCTGCTACAGGAATCAGTTCTTTTGCCGGTGTAGTTGAGTCTTGTAGTAGAACATCAAATAAATTTTCTATACGTTCAACTCTAATGTTTCCATCTTGATCAAATATAACATCTAGTAATATATTAATCATTTCATTCGTATCTGAAGTAAGTAATCTTTTCGCTACATAAGGATAAGCTAGATCTATGATTTTAAAATCAGGATCCAATCGTAGAGCAAGTCCTTCTTGGCTAATAACAGCCCTTATAATTAGAGCAAATCTTGCGGGAACTCTAAAGGGATAATCAAACATTAATTCAGAGAATTTATTAGTAATTTCTTTAAAATTAAATGATGCAACATCTTTACCTATTGCGCTTCCAAGAACTTCCTTTAATACAGGTATTAGAGGCTTAAGGTCTTGATCTTTATTTAAAAAGCCAAGATTTTGAAAATCTTTTGCTACGGCATGAAAATCGTTATTTATCAAGTGAACAATTGCGCCAGTAAGAGTTAATCTGTCTTCCTCTGAAATTGAGTCCATCATTCCAAAATCAACGTAGGCTATATTCCCTAAATCATCATTATGACCTTCAAGAGCAAACATATTTCCGGGATGAGGATCTGCATGAAAGTATCCAAATTCTAATAACTGTTGTATTCCGCTGATAACTCCAGTTCTAATAATTTTTGATGGATTTAAATTATTTACAACTAATTCATTTCTGTCTTTTAATTTTGTACCGTTAATCCAGCTTGTCGTTAATACCTTTACAGATGATAAATGTTTTTCTACTTTTGGGATAGTTACTGACTTGTTATCGTGGAAAAGGGTAGAAAATCTTTCAGCATTATTAGCTTCTTTTAGATAATCAACTTCATCAAATAAGCTTCTTCCAAACTCATCTATTATTTCACCTAATCCAAACCCAAGATTTAATGGAAGTATTGGCGCACTAAGAACCCCAAGTATTTTTATAATTACGATATCTCTTCTTATATTGAAAATAAGAAGAGGCCTTTGAACTTTAACTGCTACCCAATAATTGCTAGTTAACTTTGCTTTATAAACCTGTCCAAGACTTGCTGAGGCTATTGGTATGGAGGGAAATTCTTCAAAAAGATCATTCGCTGGTCTTCCTAGCTCACTTTCAATAATCTGAAGTGCTTTTTCGTGAGGAAATGGTGGTAAGTTATCTTGAAGGTTTGTTAATTCTTCCAACCAATCTTTCCTTATTAGATCTGGCCTAGTTGAAAGGGCTTGACCTACTTTTATAAAACAGGGTCCCAGACTAATAAGTGTTTTAAGTAGAAATTTAGCTAGGTTCTTTTGAGTCTTCTCGTCATTGCTTGAACCTTGAAAAATAAGTCTTGCTAATAATAGTGATATCGCCCAAACTATTTGAATAAATCTAGGCACCAATATCCACGGCCTTGTAATTAGCCAGATTAAATCTCTTTTGAAATCGTATTTCATGAATTCATCATAAGTTCTTTTCGCTACCGCTATATGAAGTTCTTTTGATTTGCTTACTGATTAATTTAACTACATTGATTTTAGGTATTCCTTTACTCAATGAGGCTTTTTAACTTTCTTTCTTCTGATAGAAGCGAAAACCTTTTTTTGCCAGCCCATGGGAGAGGAAATGCTCTACCCAAAAAGATAAAAAAACTATTGAAACTAAAGCCAGGTATATGGGATTTGCCAGAGCTTTTCGAGATTGGTGGCCCGTTAATTAGTGAAGGGGCCATAGCTGAAAGTCAAAAGTCCTCTGCTTATCAAGCGGGTGTTGATAGATGCTGGTATGGAGTCAACGGGGCGACTGGTTTACTTCAAAGTTCATTACTAGCTCTGGCTCGTCCTGGTCAAGCTGTTCTTATGCCTAGGAATATACATAAAAGCTGTGTTCAAGCATGCTTGTTTGGAGGATTAATACCATTACTTTTCGATGTGCCTTACTTAACTGATCGAGGTCATGCCTCTGTCTTTGATAGTAAGTGGCTTAAAAGAGTTTTAAAAAAAGCAAAAGAACTTAAAGAGGACATAGCCGCGGTGGTTTTAGTTAACCCCACATATCAAGGATATTCTGCAGATATGGAATCCCTGATTAAGGAGATTCATGCACATTCTTTGCCAGTATTAGTTGATGAGGCTCATGGCGCTTACTTCATAAGTCAAATAAGACCAGATTTACCTAAGTCGGCTATATCTTATGGTGCAGATCTAGTTGTTCACTCTCTCCATAAATCTGCTCCGGGATTAGTTCAATCTGCAGTCTTATGGTCGCAAGGTGAAAAGGTTGATCCATTCAAAATCAATAGAAGTATTGAATTGCTTCAGACTTCAAGCCCAAGTTCTTTATTGTTAGCTTCTTGTGAAAGTTCAATAAAGGAACTTTTTGAATCTCAAGGGCTAAAGAAGTTGAAATCCCGTATAGAAGAAGCTGAGTTATTAAAAGATTTTTTGATTAATAAAAAAGTTCCTCTTCTTGAAAACAGTGATCCATTAAGAATCATTCTTCATACCTCAAGATTCGGTTTGAGTGGTATTGAAGTTGATAAAAGGTTTATAAGTAATGGAATAATTGGTGAATTAGCTGAGCCAGGAACATTAACTTTTTGCCTTGGGCTTTCATCTCACAACAAATTAGGAAAAAGATTTGTAGGAATTTGGAATGAAATCCTTACAACTTTAGGCAAACAGAAATCGTGTTTTTTTAAAAAACCACCTTTCAGAATCGTTTCTAAGCCATGCAAGCCATGTTCATATTCTTGGGGATCGGATTTTGAGACTGTAAATCTGCAGAATGCTATTGGAAGAATTTCAGTTGAGATGGTTTGTCCTTATCCTCCAGGAATCCCATTATTGATTCCTGGGGAGATTTTGGACGAAGCTCGCGTTGATTGGTTGATAGAGCAAAAATGCTTTTGGCCAGAACAAATCTCTGATTTTATAAGAGTACTTCTTGATTAAACATATCTACTTATCAGCTATAATGAAATTTATTATTAATAAAGCCTTTTAAGTATGTTTTGTAGAAGAACGCTATATTTTTTTCATCTAATTTAATGTTTTTAACTGTTTCAAAAAAGAGATTATTAAGTGGACTTTTAGTTGGGGCTTTTGGCTTTTTAATAGTATATTTAGGTGATTGGTGGTTTTCTATTGCAATAAGTTTAATTGTTCATTTGGCTCTTCTAGAATTTTTTCGGATGGCAGAGTTTACGGGGATAAGGCCAGCTACGAAGACCACATTATTGGCCTGCCAAATATTACTTTTTTTCACTCAACTATCTTCTCTTGGATATATTTCAATTGAAATATCAGATGCTATTTTGCCATTATCAGGTGCCGCTATTTGTGGTTGGTTATTGCTACAACCAATAACTGGTTCCATTGCTGATGTAGCAGCATCAATTTTCGGATTATTTTACTTAGGATTCTTACCAAGTCATTGGATTAAGTTACGAAATCTTTTAGAAAGTGATTTAACAAATAACTTTAACTTGATACCCATTGACTGGCCAACATTTATTACTTTTGGAATGCTAATAACTTTTTCTACATGTTTTATGATCGTTGGATTTGATATAGGTTCCTATTTTGTAGGTAAGAAATTTGGTAATCACTTACTATCTCCAATTTCACCTTCTAAAACTATTGAAGGTGTTATTGGTGGACTTTCTTTTTCAATAATAATAGGAGCCTTTTTTGGTTATCTACTTAGATGGGAATTTGGAATATTGATTGGAATATTTATTGGTGCTTTAGTAGCTTTGTTTTCTCTCGTAGGAGACCTTACAGAATCGATGTTGAAGAGAAACGCAGGATTAAAAGACTCAGGTAATTTTTTACCTGGTCATGGAGGGATTCTTGATAGAATAGATAGTTATTTATTTACTCCGGCAATTGTTTTTTATATAGTAATTTTATTATCACCATTAATTACTTCTTGAAATAATTATATACTAATAGGAGAATTTGCAATAATATTAATTAAATTATTTTCTATATATATATTTTCAATAAATATTTTATCTTCAATAGGAATCTGAATACTCTTTTTATTGGTTTTCTTTCGAAGGTGGAGTTTCCCTTTCTCAGCTTTAATATTAATCTTTTCTTCTTTGTTTTTATTGATATTCTTTTCAGAGGCTTTAATTAATAATTCATCATTGATTATTTCTATATCTTCTAATTTCTCTTGATTTAAAACCTCGTTGCTAATAACTTCACTAATCCAATTCCAGCTATTAGAAAATAAAATTGCTTTTAGTGATTTTTGAGATAAAGAAATTCTGAATTTTATTAAGGGATTTTTCTTAAAGTATAATTCTTTATTGGTTAACTTAAAAATTATTTTAATATTATCACCTTCTAGTTCAAGTTTATCGAATAAAAGATCTTTGTAATTAATATTTTCCGCGGAAATATTAATTTTTTGTATTTCCCCTTTAATTATATTAGCAGAACTTGAGATAATATTTATTTTAAGGTTGTTAATTTTTTTACACTCTTTTAGTATTAAGAGCCTTACACATTGCTCTAAAAATTTAGCAAGAATTCCTTTTCCTTGAATCCGCTTTACTATCATTTTGTTTTATAATTTTTCCCAAAAATCAGCAACTAACTTTGGTTCTTCCAAGTGTGGAAGATGTCCTGAATTTGATGCTATTTCTATTTCGTGCTTATAGTTCCTGTAGGTTTCCTCCTTTTCATTCTTAGGAATGATTCTGTCATGTTTTCCCAAAATAATTTTGAGAGGTTGAGTTGGTTTTGGGAGTCCGCAATCAGAAACTCCTCCATCGGCTGCAAAATCTGCTAGCGATGATTGCCATCCAGGAACTTTTAAATGAATGGATGCGATCTGTTCTTCTGCAGGACCAACACTATTTCTCGGATCTGCGAATGCCTGTCTACATAAACCCCTGCGAACAAAAGTCTGACCGAGGAAAAAGGCCCCCAAATGATTTAAGGGCCACGGTATTTTTGGATTTTTTCCTGCCAATCCCGCTGGTGATAAAAGCAGTAACCTATTCACCTTCTTTGGGTTTTGTCTTGCGAGTTCTAGAGCTAAAGCCCCGCCCATTGAGGCACCTATTACTCCTATGGGTTGATTCTTTGAGAAATAGTCCAAAACACAAT
>QCFJ01000010.1 GCA_003280265.1 Prochlorococcus sp. AG-363-G03
AAAATAAAGAATGCAATGTAATAGCACCTGTGCCACCAGTTGCGCTATCCATACTGGCTAATGGACCACTTGCATTACCAGTTTCCATGCCCATATAAAGCATGTCTTCACCAGTAAAACTAGATGTCACATCAAGGCCATATGCATATTGCATATAAAGCTCTTCTTCTGTGTCTGTTGTTCCGCCGTCAGAAACAGAACCAACAGTGAAATAAGCACCACCAGAAAGAGATGTGGTAGATGAGAAAGCAGTATCTGCATTAACTGCAACAGGAGCCATAAGGCCCAATGCCGCAGGAGCTACCAGCAAACGCTGAAAAAACTTCATTGTGTCCTCACACAAATTAAGGTCAATTTATATTCGTTATTAACAATTAAATAAGATGTATTTTAAATTACATTATTAAAAAATATTTAGTAAAGGCCAATACAATTTTGATCTGTATGATTCTTTGCCCCTTGAACTTAAAATTAATTTATCGAATTCTATTATTGAAATTTTTGAATAATAGAATCTTGCAAGAATCAGAAAATAATTATTAATGGAATATCCATTTTTTTTTTTCGGAGTAGTCTGGCTCAGGAAAAGGTTGAAAAATTAAGCTGCTTGACTCTAATGATTAATCATTATCTATAGAGTAAGCCTCAGGACCTAAAGAAGAAGTAACCCATTGAGATACTACTGAAGAAATACTGGATAATTTAGTCAGAAAAATTCTCTCTTTTAAAGTAACTGATTGATTACTTTCTATTCTGTTCAGTATGTTTTGAATTCGAATTCTTGTTGTGGTAGAGAGCATGACTTTTTTACTTTTTTTAGCTAAACGGCCCTAAAGGGGGTAGTTCGTGGCGGACTTTTTTGGAATTATTTTATACTTTAATCTTTGTTTTTGGTATAAAAAAGTACAAATACTTTTTTATTTATTTGTTTTAATTTCGCCGAATAATAGTACGTTATGATTGATTTCTCATACAAAAATGTCAGCTCTAGTATGGTCATATTGAAATGCATTGGACCAGATAGATTTTTCATGGAAAGAGCTATTTTCCCCCAAGAAATTTTTTCTTCCATGGCACCAGAAGGTTCTCATTTGGAAATTTGGGGTATAGAGTCTTATGGACCAAATTTAGAGCAACGACTCAGAGTATCTGCTTCTAAAAAAGAAGGTCCAGTTGCAGCTTGATTTCTGTGAGTATTTAATTATTCAAAGCAATAGATATCTTTGCGCAAGTGGTAGCGATTCCGCTGGTTCACAAGTTAAAAGCTCTCCGTTTGCAAACACCTCATATGTTTGAGGGTCAACTTCGATATTAGGCATTCCATCATTAAGCTTCATTGATTTTTTTGATATTTCTCTTGTATCCGTAACAGCAGCACAACCTTTTTCTAATTTGAGTTTCTTTGGTACGCCATCGTCTATCGCAAGCTGACTTAAGAAGGTTAGAGATGTAGGATGTATTGCCTTTCCAAAGGAAGAAAACATTGGACGACCATGAACTGGTTGCGGAGTAGGAATTGATGCATTTGCATCTCCCATTTGAGCCCATGCTATTGCTCCCCCTTTAACAACCAAGTCAGGTTTGATTCCAAAAAAACCTGGCTTCCAAAGAACTAAGTCGGCTAGTTTCCCAACTTCTATAGAGCCAACATGACTACTAATTCCATGCGCTATTGCAGGGTTAATAGTTACCTTTGATATATATCTTTTCAGTCGATGATTATCATTCCGTTTGTTGTCCTCTGGCAATGCTCCTCTTTGAATTTTCATTTTGTGAGCAGTTTGAAAAGTTCGGCTAATAACTTCTCCTACTCTTCCCATGGCCTGGGAGTCACTAGCTATGATAGAAAAGGCTCCTAAATCGTGGAGTATGTCCTCAGCAGCAATAGTTTCACGACGTATTCTTGACTCGGCAAATGCGACATCCTCAGGAATTTTAGGATCCAAGTGATGGCAAACCATCAACATGTCTAAATGCTCTTCAAGAGTATTTAGAGTGAAAGGCCTTGTGGGATTTGTACTGCTGGGGATCACATTGGATTCCCCACAAATTTTGATAATGTCAGGAGCATGACCACCTCCAGCTCCTTCGGTATGGAAAGTATGAATTGTTCTTCCTTTTATTGCTCGAATTGTATCTTCAACAAAACCAGCTTCGTTTAGGGTATCTGTATGAATACATACTTGTACGTCTAGTTGATCTGCAACACTTAGGCATGAATCAATACAAGCTGGTGTCGTTCCCCAGTCTTCATGAAGTTTTAACCCGCAAGCACCTGCTCTTACTTGTTCCTCTAAGGCTGCTTTGTTAGTTGCATTGCCCTTCCCAAAGAATCCAAGATTAACAGGAAATCCCTCTCCTGATTGAAGCATTCTTGAAATGTGGAATGCTCCTGGCGTACATGTTGTTGCATTAGTTCCTGTTGCTGGACCTGTCCCTCCTCCGAGCATTGTGGTTACCCCACTGGCTAAAGCAGTTTCTATTTGTTGTGGACAGATAAAATGAATATGACTATCAATAGCTCCTGCAGTAATAATGTTTCCTTCTCCTGCGATTGCTTCTGTACTGGCTCCTACAATAATGTTGACACCTTCTTGAGTATCAGGGTTTCCAGCTTTCCCGATGCCTGAGATTTTTCCATCTTTAATGCCAATATCAGCTTTAACAATCCCCCACCAATCTAAAATTAGTGCATTTGTGATAACTGTATCTACTACGCCATTGTCTCTACTTAGTTGTGATTGTCCCATTCCATCACGAATAACTTTACCTCCACCAAATTTAACTTCGTCTCCATAGTGAGTATGATCCTCTTCAACCTCAAGGATTAACTCTGTATCGGCAAGTCTAATTCGATCCCCTTTGGTAGGACCATAAGTCTCTGCATAAGCTTGGCGAGAAATTTTGAAAGGCATTTTATTTTTGAAGTGAATCGTTTATAAGTCCATTGAATCCAAAAACTTTACGTTTTCCTGCATAGGGCACAAGACTAACTTCTCTTTGGTCACCTGGCTCGAATCTGATAGCAGTCCCAGCGGGGATGTCTAGTCTTTTGCCAAGAGATTGTTGACGATCAAATTCTAAGCCTTTGTTTGATTCAAAGAAATGATAATGAGAGCCGATTTGAATTGGACGATCAGAAATATTAGCTACTTTTAGAGTCGTGATTTCTCTTCCTTTGTTTAGTTCAATAAAACCATCTTCGGGAATAAGTTCTCCAGGAATTAAATAAGACATACTTGTGGTTAGCTAATTGGATTGTGAAGGGTTACCAGCTTCGTCCCGTCTGGGAAAACAGCTTCAATTTGAACTTCATGGATGAGTTCGGGCACACCTTCCATGACTTGTTCTTTTGTTAACCATGTGGTCCCCTCGTTCATTAAAGCTGAGACACTCTTTCCATCTCTGGCACCTTCAAGTACTTGAAAGCTAAGCCAAGCAACGGCTTCAGGGTGATTTAATTTTAAACCTCTATCTAATCTTCGCTCTGCTAGAAGAGCAGCGGTGACTATAAGTAATTTGTCTTTTTCTTGAGGGCTTAAGTACATTTTTTAATAGTTAGGTATGAATTTTACAAGTAAAAAAAATGCTTAAAAGTTCATCATGGACATTTTGTGTCTGTTAATGGGTTTTCTTGCATTGGCCAAATCCTCATGTATTCAGGCATGCTGAATTTTCTTAAAATTCTAGTAAGACTCAAAATTCTATAAAACCAAAACCGAGCAGATTGTGTTGATGAGCCTGTGTATCTTGCTGATATGCCATTTTCAAGAAGACTACATGTCATAAATCCTTCAAGCCCAGCTCTTTGTTGACGGCATTTGACTAATAAATCAGATAAATCTTTTTGCTTTATTTCTTTAGGTGTAATCCAAGTTAAAGATCCATATACAGGTTTTTGCTCTAAGCCATGAATGGATTTCAATGCTTCTCCAGATAGTTCTAAGCGATCACTAAATTCATAATGTTTCCCATTAGTATTCTCCCTAAGGATTTCTAAAGATGATCTCCATACTCCACTTCCAAGTTTTTCCCCTGCAGCAGTTCGTCCTAAGCGAACTAAATCAACACATAAAAAACTTGATGAAGGATCAAGATTGACAGTCATATTTTGTTCGAACAGACCCCCCTGATAGACAATTAGTTCTTGAGGGATCCACTCAAAGTCAGAATTCTGTTCAATATGAAAAAAACATTTTTGATTTGCCCAGCTCCCTTGTGGATTTAGTTTTGACCTGCCTCTACTTCCATAAACTTTTTGAGCTGCTACTGAAGAACATATAGCCCTGCTTTCTTTTTCAGCGTTTATACTTATTGTCAGTTGATCACCGCCAACAATCCCTCCGGCACTATGGAGAATTGGTATTTCACATCTTCCATCTTTTTTATCATGGAATACTTTCATTAATTTCAATGGGGCGGTGCATTTTGCCTGATGAATTGTTTTTAGACTATCGATCTCATTAGGACTTGACTTCTTGAAAAGTCTTAGATCACAAGTTCCATGCCATTGAGATGTCATTGAATAGTTTTATAGATTTTGCTCATTTAGTATTGAGAAAATAATAAATGTCTTATCTGGTAGATATAATATTTAAAATTTATATCTACAAAGAATTGAAGCTTGTTACACGAATCAATCTATCTCACTGAAAGAATTAGTGCTCGAGGGATAAAAAATTGTCTTTTACTTCCCTTGTCTGCAAAAGAGAGGACTCAGCTTCGGGGAAAGCGATCAACTTTAGATGGGATCGATGTTATTTTAAATTTGCCTAGAGGAGGAGGTAGGTTAATGCCTGGAGAGGTATTGAAAAGTGAAAATTCAAAAGTTTTTGTAAGCATCGAGGCTGCTCAAGAAGATGTAATAAGAATTAGTTCAGAAAATAGATTGAAATTGTTAAAAGCTGCTTATCATTTAGGTAATAGACATGTTGAGATTGAGTTGAATGATAAAGAGTTATATTTACTTAATGATGTAGTGATGAAAGATATGTTAGAGAGACAAGGTTTTGCAGTAGAAAGTTTAAAAAGACCTTTTTCTCCTGAGATTGGAGCTTATGAGTAGAGGTTGGATTAACTTCATTTATGAAACTTGAATTTTTACAATTAATAAGCCCATCATTACCAGTTGGAGCTTTTAGTTATTCAGAGGGATTGGAGTGGCTTGTCCAAAATAAAAAAGTACATGATGAAATAAGTCTTTTCAATTGGCTTGAAAGTGAACTTTCTCGAGGTCAAATAACAATTGAGGCAAGCTCAATTGCGCATATCATGAAAGATTTAGTTGATTGGAGGGATAAGAAAGATGAGCAATATAAGTCACTTATTGAAGAGTGGAATTCTTGGCTTACTTCGCTAAGAGATTCTCCAGAGATTAGATCTCAACAAACACAAATGGGCGAATCTCTTTTACAGCTGCTCATTGATCTTGATCACCCTCTTCCTAATAATGAAAAGAAATTTATATGGCCGATAGCTTGGGCTTGGGCAGGAGTTTGCTGGGATATACCTCAAATTGATTTAGTGGAGGGGTTCTTATATAGTTGGGTAGCTAATCAATTAAGTGCAGCGTTAAGGCTTTTGTCATTAGGGCCAACAAAAGCTCAACAGCTTCAACAGAAATCTCTAAAATTTATCAAGTCTCAAGCAAGTTACTTGTTGGAACAGCATCCCAAAGAAATTTGGGTTGGCGATGTTGGCGCTATTATGGCTCAACAGTCGCATGTAGAACTTTATTCAAGATTATTCAGAAGCTAATGGAAAGTAAATTAAGGGTTGGAATAGCTGGTCCAGTAGGATCTGGTAAAACGGCTATTATTCAGAGATTATGTGAAAATCTTAAAGATCAATTAGAGATCGCCGTAGTAACAAATGATATCTATACACAAGAAGATGCAAGATTTTTGACTAATTCAAAGGCTTTAGAACCCGAACGTATTAAAGGAGTTGAGACTGGAGGATGCCCACATACAGCGATAAGAGAAGATTGTTCTATAAATCGCATTGCTGTTGAAGAGCTAGAACAGAGATTTGCAACTCTAGATTTAGTATTTGTTGAAAGTGGTGGTGATAATCTTGCTGCAAGCTTTAGTCCTGAGTTAGTAGATTTGTGTATTTATATAATTGACGTTGCAGCTGGAGATAAGATTCCAAGGAAAGGAGGCCCTGGTATAACACGCTCAGATTTATTAGTGATCAATAAGATTGATCTTGCTGAAATGGTAGGTGCAAGTTTGAAAGTGATGGAGAGAGACACCATTTTGATGAGGGGAGATCTTCCATGGTGCTTTACAAATACCAAGACAGGGGAGGGACTTAACATCATCGAAGCTTTTTTGTGTAATCAAATACAAAACTATTGATGAAGTGTATTTGACGATACAAAAAATCATTTTCGTTTGCTGAAATAGTAAAAAAGGTTACATTGGCTACAAAAAATTGGGTGTTCAGTTGGATACCTTCCGTTGACCCCCAAGGTGGGCAATCAATTAACTTAGTTTGTCATTCATGAAGCTTTCAAAGCGTATTTTTGCAAGTTTAGCTACTGCCTCATTGGCTGTAACTGTTACTGCTTGTGGTGGATCAGATTCCTCGGGTAACTTTGATGACACCGTCACTGTTGGAATACTCCATTCTCTATCAGGCACAATGGCAATCTCTGAATCAACTCTTGTTGATACAGAGAAAATGGCCATTGAGGAGATCAATGCAGCTGGTGGTATAACAGTCGACGGTAAAAGCTATAAAATTGAGTACATAGTTGAAGATGGTGCCTCAGACTGGCCTACCTTTGCTGAGAAGTCTAAGAAGTTAATTGACCAGGATGGAGTACCAGTTGTTTTTGGTGGCTGGACATCTGCAAGTCGTAAGGCAATGCTTCCGGTTTATGAATCTAAAGATGCATTCCTTTACTACCCAATTCAATACGAAGCTCAAGAGTGCTCTAATAATATTTTCTACACCGGAGCGACTCCTAATCAGCAATCCGAGCCAGCTACAGATTTCATGTATAAGCGCTCACCAGCTGCTGGAGGAGATTTCTTCTTGGTTGGCTCAGATTATGTCTTCCCAAGAACTTCTAATACAATTACTAAGGCTCAAGTTAAGCAACTTGGCGGTAAAGTTGTTGGCGAAGATTACCTCCCTTTGGGTAACACAGAGGTAGCTCCTATTATCTCCAAGATAAAAGTTGCTCTTCCTGATGGCGGAATAATTATTAATACCTTAAATGGTGATCAAAACGTTGCTTTCTTCAAGCAAATCCAGGACGCAGGAATTACTCCTTCTAATGGTTACTACGTAATGAACTACTCCATTGCAGAAGAAGAGATTAGTACGATTGGACCTGAGTTCCTTGAGGGCCATTATGGTGCTTGGAACTACATGATGTCTATTGATACACCAGCTTCTAAGAAGTTTGCCAAGAGCTTTAAGAAGAGATGGGGTAGCGATCGCGTTGTGGCTGATCCTCAAGAATCTGCTTATAACATGGTTTATCTATGGAAGCAGGCAGTTGAAGATGCCGGCACATTTGATGACAATGCTGTTAGAGAAGCTTTAGTTGGTCAGACATTTGATGCTCCACAAGGGCCTGTAGAAGTTATGCCTAATCATCATCTATCTCAAACAGTTAGAATCGGTGAAATCAACTCAGAAGGTGGATTTACAATTCTTGAAGAAACAGGAGTAGTGGAACCACAAGCATGGAACCAAAAACATCCAAGTTCAAAGGGTTACGCTTGTGATTGGACTGATCCTAAGAAAGGTGAAAAATACAGATTATAATTCTTTACTGACTTATAAATAGATTCTAATAAGGGGCCCTCGGCTCCTTATTTCTTTAAAACATAAACTAAGCTAGTGCAACTTATTCTTGAAAGCCTATTTAATGGGGTTGCTATTGGCTCAGTTTTGCTCGTTGCAGCACTGGGACTAGCAATTGTCTTTGGATTAATGGGTGTCATCAATCTTGCTCATGGTGAATTGATGATGCTGGGAGCATATTCAACATACATAACCCAATTAATTTTTAAACAAGTTTCTTTTTTAAAACCTTTTTATGATTCGTACGTCATTGTTGCTCTTGGAATTGCTTTTTTAGTTAGTGGAACAATTGGCATTCTTTTAGAACGAACAGTTTTAAGACGTCTCTATGGAAGTCCTCTCGAAACACTTTTAGCAACATGGGGAGTGAGCCTAATACTTCAACAATTTGTCAGAAGTGTTCCCCTAGCTTATGGAAGTGGACTGGTAATAGCAATCTTCTTTGGACTATTTTCACCACTTTTTATTTCGGATGACTTACTTCATGGTGCAAGAGGTAAATTAATAAGAGCATCTACTTGGGGCTTCTCAGCATTATTAGGTGTAGCAACAGGAGGTGTCTTATCGTCTTTAGTAAGCAAACTTAGTCGTGCTAGTGCAAGGAATGTTGATGTTACAGCTCCTTCTTGGATGAGAGGTGGAATTGATTTTCTTGGAATTACTTTTCCTAAAACTCGTCTTTTAATAATCCTCATTACATTAATATCTGTTTTAGTGGTGATTTTCTTTCTTGATAAAACAGCTTGGGGAATGAGAATTAGAGCAGTCACTCAAAATCGACCTATGAGTGATTGTTTAGGTATATCAACAGAAACAGTAGATATTATTACTTTTGGAATAGGTTCTGGTTTGGCTGGTGTTGCAGGAGTTGCAGTTTCACTACTTGGCTCAGTCGGGCCAAATGTTGGTGGAAATTACATTGTTGGATGTTTTATGGTTGTTGTTCTTGGTGGAGTGGGCAATTTATTAGGAACAATTCTTGCTTCTTTCTCTATTGGAATAATGACCGATTTGATAGGAGCAGGAAGACTACTTACCATTTGGCCAGATATGCCATCCCCTCTCTATTCAACAATAGATTTTTTTGCGACAACAAGTATGGCTAGAGTAATGATATTCGCTCTGATAGTAATATTCCTTCAATTTAGACCAACTGGGATGTTCCCACAAAAAGGAAGAATGGTGGAGTCTTGATTGATGAGTATTTTTTCTACAAAAAAAAGTTGGATTAACTTAACTATTTGGGTTTTAATTATTGCCCTAATTATTTCTGCTCCCTCAGTGCTTCCTGTTTTTAGATTAAATCTTTTAGGAAGATATTTATCACTTGCAATAGTGGCTCTTGGAGTTGATTTGATTTGGGGATATACAGGAATGTTGAGTTTAGGTCAAGGAATTTTCTTTGCACTTGGTGGATATTGTGCTGCGATGTTTCTGCAATTGAATAGTGCAGGAGAATTCCCAAATGGTATCCCCGAGTTTTTTGGTTTATATGGAGTTGAAAAACTTCCATTTTTCTGGGAACCTTTTAAAAGTTCAATTTTTACTCTTATTTCCATTTGGTTGTTACCGGCAATAATTGCTGGTCTTCTTGGGTATTTAGTTTTTAGAAATAGAATTAAAGGTGTTTATTTTTCAATTCTTACACAAGCTGCACTTTTAGTTTTTTTTAATTTCTTTAATGGTCAACAGAAATTGATTAATGGAACAAATGGTTTAAAAACAGACGTAACTCAACTTTTTGGACAAATGGTAGGTTCAGAAATAATGCAAAGATGGTTTTTTTGGATATCAGCTGTTTTGGTAATACTTGCATGGTTTTTTGCGCGTTGGATTGTTCGAGATAGATTTGGGAATATCCTTATTGGAATCAGAGACGATGAAGCTCGAGTTCGTTTCACTGGATATAATCCAGTAATTTTTAAAACAATAATTTTTTCAATAGCAGGAGGATTAGCTGGTATTTCGGGGGCTTTATATACAGTTCAATCTGGAATAGTTTCTCCTCAGTTTATGACTGTCCCTTTCTCTATAGAAATGGTTATTTGGGTTGCCGTGGGTGGTAGAGGAACTTTACTAGGAGCAATTCTTGGAGCTGTTTTTATTAATTATGCTAAAAGTCTGGTGAGTGAAGCCTTGCCTGCAAGTTGGATGTTTATTCAAGGTGGATTATTTATTCTTGTTGTAACAGCGCTCCCAGAAGGTGTTTTAGGCTGGATTAGAAAAGACGGTTTGAGGAAATTACTTTTCTTGATTGGGATTAATAAAAAACTAGAGACTTATCCAAGTCTTGAAGTTAATGAACAAGGTGAGGTAAAAGGATGACTGTTCCATTATTAGAGCTGAAAAAAATTTCAGTTAGCTTTGAAGGTTTTCTTGCTCTTAGAGACCTTGATCTGGTTTTGAATCAAGGTGATCTCAGAGCAGTTATTGGGCCAAATGGTGCAGGTAAAACTACATTTTTAGATGTAATTACTGGGAAAGTAGCACCTACAAAAGGTGATGTAATTTTTAAAGAAAAATCTTTGATTGGTCAAAAAGAGTTTCGTATAGCGCGTAAAGGTGTTGGAAGAAAGTTTCAAAGTCCAAGGATTTTTGAAAATTTATCTGTACAAGAAAACCTAGCCCTAGCAGTGAGTAGACCTAAAACTCCTTTGTCGTTGTTAATGAATAGTTTAAAGGTTAAAAATTTAGACGAAATTCAACGCTTAATGAGTATTGTCAACCTTCAATCAAAAGCCAATATCAGGGCTGGATCTCTTTCTCATGGTCAAAAACAATGGCTTGAGATTGCTATGCTAGTTGGACAAGACCCTGATCTTTTACTTGTTGATGAACCCGTAGCTGGTTTGACTGATGAAGAAACAGATTTAACTGCTGATCTTCTTAAATCTTTAGCGGGTGATCATACAGTTTTAGTCATTGATCATGATATGGAATTTATTCGTAGACTTGATTGTCCTGTTAGTGTTTTACACCAAGGTCATGTATTAAAAGAGGGTTCGATGAGCGATATACAAAAAGATCCTTTAGTGATTGAGGTTTATCTAGGAAAATCTGAGGACGAAGAATAATGACTATGCTTCAGATAAAAGGCTTGAATACCTACTATGGCGAAAGTCATATTCTTCGAGATGTTGATATGAATATCAATCAGGGTGAGATGATTTGTCTGATAGGTCGAAATGGAGTAGGTAAAACAACTTTGCTTAAATCTTTAATAGGTTTATTAGCTCCACGGCGTGGAGAGATTATTTTTAATGGAGATTTGGTAAATAGAAAGCCACCTCATCAAAGGGCTCGTTCCGGAATTGCGTATGTTCCGCAAGGAAGAGAAATAATACCTTACTTGACTGTCGAGGAGAATCTTCAACTTGGATTGGAAGCTTTGCCTGGAGGTTTAGCAAAGCATAAAAAGATCGATGAATTGGTCTATGAACTTTTTCCTGTTTTAAAACAATTTTTAGCTCGTAAAGGAGGTGACTTAAGCGGAGGACAACAGCAACAACTTGCAATCGCACGAGCATTACTTGGAAAACCAAAGTTGCTTTTACTTGATGAACCAACAGAAGGGATACAACCGAATATCGTTCAAGATATTGAGTATGCAGTTAAAAGGATTATTAGAGAGACTGGTGTTGGAGTTTTATTGGTAGAGCAACATCTGCATTTTGTGAGGCAAGCAGACCGTTATTATGCAATGCAACGAGGAGGCATAGTAGCAAATGGACCAACTAGTGAATTAAGTAAAGCTGTAGTAGAGAAATTCCTTAGTGTTTAAGATTATTTTGTTTGAGTAGAAGCAGTTTCTTTTTCTATTTTGTCTTGGCAAGTAGAGCAAAGAATATGACCTTTCTTTTTCCAAAAAGTCTTAGTTGACCTTTCGATATTTTGTCCACAGCCAAGACATTTAAAGAGTGGACTCATTTGTTACTGGATTTATTCCTATTTAAGCTACTTTCATAAATAGAGAATTTTTTATTTTCTTAATTTCTTCATCTTTCCACAACCAGATAATAGGCTCTGTAGATATTGCTTTTTGTAGATCAATTCTATTTTCAATACTTATAGGAGTAAATTCTCTACTCGCTTCAAATTGTTCATCTCTAATTGCTTGATTGATAACAATGCTTCCATTTTTTCCAGATATTGATCTATGAAATGTACCGATAGGGATTTGTAGTGCGCCCATGAATCTGTGAAGATAAACTATGTGATGAGGTTCATCCCAAAGAGGGTTTAATAGTGTGAAAGTTCTATCTCCCTCAAGCACAAGATTATTATCTATTTGATGATGGTGTACATAATATTGCTCAAAGCCATTGAAATCTGGTGGCGAAGTTGCTCCTCCTCTGTGAGTAACAACATCACTACCATTTGAATCTTTAACACTGGCATCTAAAAAAGTTACTTCAGGTGTCTCTCGGAAAATATTAATTGGTACAAAATTTAGTTCCATTAAAAATTTTATTTATCTAAAATATTAATATAATATGTATATCTAACTGTATTAATTAATTCATTTTTAGAGAATAATATGCATTTAGTACGAGATTATGGTATTAAAATATACTGAAAAGTATGGATGTTTTTTTTGTTCTATTTGGCTGACAAAGCAATTTACGCTACATAAGATTATGAAAAATATTACTAAATTGTGAAATAGATAATATTATTTATTCATGACTAAATCAAGCATTGCGAATAAAAAACTTTTGGTTGATGAAATGGTTAAAGCTTTTAAATCTATCCCTGCATCAGCTATAACTTTTTCGAAAATAAAAAAAAATTAAACTCATAAATTATGATACGTTTTTGAGATACTTTGCTAGTGGATTATTTTTATTATCTCATGGCCTTTTGGTTTTAGATCATCTTAGTATTGGTGCGGCTCTTCATGGAATCGGAGAGATCTTTTTTGCCCCATGGGCTATCAAGCAGAAAGCATGGGACTTGGTTTTTATAGCTTTTTTATTTGCTGCCTTTGATCTTTGGGGTACTTTAAAATTAGGATTTAATTAGTAGTTTATGAGTTTAAATATTATTTTTAGTTCTATATTTGGGAGGGAGGTCACAACCCTTCCCAGTAGTTGTGACCTCCTTACAGAAAACTTTGGAACGGGTTTTCTGAGATAACAATTATAGTTAATTTGGTTAAAAGGTTAAGACTTAATTGATACAAAATGAAAAAACTAATCAAAGTTCACTTGAAATTATGAATTTATGTAATTAGTTCTTGATTAGACAGGATTTTTTTTCTTTTAACTTTTTTCAATTCATGCATACCTTCTATTTGTTGATAGATAGCTTGAAGTTGGTCGCAAATATGCTCAGTATTTTCTACTTTGTTTAATCTAAGTAGCATTTTTTCTATTTGCTCTTTGCATTCTAAAAAGACATGACAATCGATTGTCCCTGGCTCATATTGCATGTTGAAAATGAAAAGATTACATCTAAAGGAATTAACAGACTAAAACTGTATTTATTGATTCTAAATAACCTAATTATTTATTTTATAAATTAAAATCCTTTAATTTATAATTAAAGATTATATCTTGCAAAGGTAAGCAAGTTTTTTAACTTATTATCTAGCCCATTTCGGCTTTCATGGCTTCATGGATTCTCTTGCTCATAATTTCATGACCACAATATTGCAAGTGTAATTCTTGTGTTCCCTTGGTGGACTTAGTTTGTGTGTACTTAAGACCTCTGTAAGTTAGCTCAGCCATTGAATTGATGATCATTGTTCAAGTCCCCGTTCCATGGCTTGAATCTAACTGCGACTCAAATTAAGTCGAACGTTGTTGAATGATACACAATACATTCCCCATCTGTTGAAGCTTCTTTAAAAATTATTATCAATTTAGATCTAAGCTCGTGATGAATTAAACGAATCAAATAAGTAATTTGCTAACTAGCCAGTCTAGAAATGTATGAATCTCTTGAGCCGGCATTGATCCATCCTGTGGCAATGGTTTTTGGATGGGTCTTATTGACACGGCCTCTATGAATATGTGTTAGCCCAGCGGGAAAAATAACTAGTTTTCCTCGTTCAGCTTTCTCATGATATTCCTGCCAATGAAACTCTGTCCCTCCTGAATCGACATCATTACAATACAAAATCCATGCTAAGACTCTGTGAACTGGTTCGGTCGCTTCTTCGCTTATAGTCCAGTCGCAGTGCCATTTCTTAAAACCTTCCCCAGGAGCATAACGTTGTAAGTTGAAAATGGGATTAACAAAGAGAGATTTTTCCGGGGCACATTCGTTAAAAAGTGGTCGTTCTTGAAGGTATTTTTGAAGACCAGCATTGACTCCTCTTATTATTACTTCAGACAAAGCAAATGATTCCGGATCAGTTCGATCTATTGCTACCAAGCTGATATCAGTAGAAATCTTTGCAGGATCTGAATAATTGTTGGCCCCATTACTGAAGGCGATTCCATCACGATGCAAGTCTGTGCGACGATCGAAAAACGACATCACACCATCTGCAACAGATTCAAAACCTTTATTTCTATAACTAGCTATTAAATTCATTCGATTTTTTTCAAGGTTTTTTGATCTTGGGATAATTTAAATCCCTTGAAAGTACCAATTTAATAAAAATTTGAGATGGAATTTGCCCCTCGTGATTGGCGGGCAGTGAGTTTATTTAGTTGAATTGATTTTAGTAAAAAGGATATAAATTAAGCCGCAGTCTTGTCTTTGAGAGATCTTAAGTATCTCTTTCTCTGACCGCTACCTTCTACTTCAAAATGCCAAGTGGGTTTTTTGTTGTCAGTTTTTTTTAAGTTAACGCCAGGATTGCTAGTGCTTAACTTCTTCTTAATCGGTGTATTCATGATAATATTAAAGCACATTCTCTAATTGTTTATAGTTCGGTCTTTACTTATTCTTCTGGTAGATAGGGAATAAAAAAGAGGTCCACTTGGACCTCTCTTCGAAATTAAAAAAATTAGACCTTGCCTTACGCAATTCCTCGGTTTTTATATGGGTCATCTCTGAAGGGCTGTGCTTCAAAACTTGGAGGTGAGTTATCTTTATAAGGATGAAATAGAGCATTACCCATTGAAATGAGTAATTCTTGAAGCCAAAGAATTGTTTTTTTCATTGAGTCCTCTAATGGCATATAACCATATATAAGTTATGTGGAATATTTATACATCAGTAAAAACTCCTCTTGTTGAATTTTTAATTTTCTAGCCAATAGCAATCTAGGAGCTCCCGAGGATCTATTGGAAATAAGAAATTTCCCTATCCGAATCCTTGAGGTACCGTTTTTGTCCGAACCTTAAAATCCCAAACCGTAACTCCTCCGTTTGCATTTATTGCAGCCAAGGCTGTGTCATCAGGATGCCAAGCGATTTGGCTTACAAGGTCACCTGCAAATGCACCACCAACTGGATCACCCTGACCATCTTTTTGGAGAAACCAAGAAAAAACTGAACCATCGCGCGCGCCAGAAGCTAAAAGCATTCCGCTATGTGAGAAAGCCAGGCATGAAATGGGTTCAGTATGAAGCATTAATTCTCCTGGAACAGTGCCCTCAGGGCCATCGCCTTGAAAACTCCAAACTGTCACTCGATCACTACCTCCGGTAGCAAGAACTGTGCCAGTTTGATCAAAAGCTAGGTGACTTGGTTTGCCTGGATAGCCTGTCATCTCTGAATCTTGATCAGTTGAACGACGCCAGAAATGAACAGAATTATCCTGACTACCGCATGCCACTATGTCTCCATTTGGACTAAGCACCATTGATACAAGTGAACCTCGCCATTCCAATTTTTGATTGATCTTGTCGCTAACTACATCAAAAAAAGTTACCTGGCCATAGCATGCTGTTGCTAATTCATTTGAATTAGACCAAGCAATCGCGCTGACAGTGCTGGGATGTGCTTTTGATCTCCAGCGCTCTTTACCTTTTTTATCAAAAATATAGACGTATTTAGTAAAAACTACTGCTAAAAATTTTCCGTCTGGGGACCACTTGATGTGCTCAACCCATCCTTTCCCAAGTTCCAAATCGTTAGTTGACTTACCCTCATGACTTTCCCATAAATACACATGTCCATCCTGGCCTGCAGTAGCAAAAGCATTTCCATCTGGATGAATAGACATTGCTAGTAAGCCACCTTTATGCGTGTTTCTTGTTTGCCAAATGAGCTTTCCAGATTTTCCCTCAAATGCGTAAAGCCCACCAGCGACATCACCTACTAAAAAGGTTTTACCTTGTAGTGCCCAGCCACAGGCAATCGCGTAGTCTTCAGCTTGAGCAGACCAACCTTCATGAAGCATTCCCTTGGGACTAAATGCTTCTATACCAGACATTTGTCAAACTCCCTGCTCATTTCTGCTTCATCAAGATTTCTACCAATGAATACGAGTTGGTTGTGGCGAGGTTCATTGCCCCATTCTTTATCAGGTTGAGCTGTGAATAGCATGTGTACTCCTTGAAAAACTATTCGCCTCGATTCACCCGCATAACTAATAAATCCTTTCGTGCGAAATATATCCACACCTTTCTCTGATAGGAGTCGACTTAGCCACCTATTGAGTTTCTCCGGATCTACATCACCTACTCGCTCGATAGCGAATGAACCTACTTCGTCATCGTGTTCGTGTTCTGCCACCCAAACCCTCTCAGCGATTGGAGGGATTGTGGAAACGTTTTGATCATCAGCATTTGAGGCTTTTACCTTAGTTATTTTTAAATTGAATTCCTCGGCTGTATGTTGGGTGAATAGACCTATATCTCTTGCCTTGTCAACGTCTATGAGGAATGACTTAGTACCTTCGGATTGAAGTTGAAGGCTTACATGCTTGCCCACAGGGACTATGTCACCTGGGTTAATGGGTTGCTCTTTTTCGGCGTAAAGTCTCACGCATGATTCAGCACCAGTGTTGAGAGCTGTCTCATCTTTACCTTGGTTTGATAATAGGACGAGAGACATCGTAGGGTCGGGTCCCTCTTCTAGGGAAAGTTCATAGCGACCTTTTTCAAGCGAATACACACCTGTCCATTCAAATGGATACTCTGGTTCAAGAAAAGTAGGTCGACGCTTAAGTACTTGATCTAGATCAAAAGCACTTAAGTTAAGCACCGTATCAATAGAGACATCTGCTTGTTTACTGCGAATGAAACGAGCCATACGATTCATATCGCGTAGCCGTGACTCCAAATTATCAAGTGATTCATCTGTAACTAAGTCAGTTTTATTTAGAACAAGAACGTCAGCGAAGGCAACTTGCTCAGAGCTCTCATCACTTCGACCAAGTTGTTGTTCTATATGGGCAGCATCAACAAGTGTGACTATGCCATCAAGTGAAAACTCTTCACGAATTTCATCATCCATAAAGAATGTCTGGGCGACAGGACCAGGGTCAGCAAGCCCAGTAGTTTCAACTAACACATAGTCAAATTTGTCTCTCCTCTTCATGAGATTTCCAAGTACACGAATAAGATCTCCCCGAACGGTGCAGCAGATACAACCATTAGACATTTCGAAGACTTCTTCATCCGCATTGATTACTAATCCTTGATCAATACCGACTTCACCATATTCATTTTCAATAACAGCTATTTTTTTACCGTGCTCCTCGCTCAGAATTCGATTAAGTAGAGTTGTTTTGCCAGACCCTAGAAAACCAGTCAAAATTGTAACCGGTACTTTTTGCTTGTTACTCATTTCCTTTTTTTTAATGATGTGAACAAAGAGTCTTATCAAGAGAAATATCAGTAATCCAATTCTCTTGTATACCAAGTAATTCTAGTGATTTTGATTGAAAGTCATCCAGCTCATTATAGTTGTATGGAATCTTTACTCTTAATATATTTATTCCTTTCTCTTTTTTAAGCGAATGATCTGAAAATTGAAGTTCTTTTAGATTGTCGATGTAATCAGATGAAATTATAAGTTTTAAGATTTTATCTTTATCCCACGGTGGCTTATCCATAAAACTTGCTTGATCTTCCCAGTGTTGTTTGTAAAATTTATATCCTTTAGGTGGAGACATTTTGAAATAAACAAACATTTCTAGTTTATTCAAATTAGACATGCATTGTTGTTTCAAAAGTTAAGGGTTACTTAAGGAACTCCATTCGTTCTCGAGCTTTTCCCCCTCTATCTGATCACATTCGCCGCCAAGTGAATTAACAATTGTGCATGTGTTATGTACAGCGACTGAAACAGTATTGCCTTTTAACATTAGTCCATCAACATAGATTTGATTTTTTGAGATTGGAGTTGAAGTTTGTCTACTTAAGTTTTTTAACAGCTTGGAAGGAGGCTTTTGTTCAGCGAATAAAACTTTTACATTTTCTTCTTTGAGCTCGGATATTACTTTTGAAATGGTTTCTGGTCTAAGGCTGGATGAATCACCAACAAAATCTAATAGACTTAATGTTTTCAAGCCAAATGCCTCTCCATAATATTCCATTGCTTTGTGCTTAGAAACGATTGTCCTTTGATCGGCAGGAATCGTGGCAACTTGCTGTTGAGTCCACAAGTCTAAATCTTCCAATATAGAATTCACAGATTGAGTTCTCTCTTTTAAAACTTTTTTAGTTTCTCTATCAAAGAAGGAAATTTTCTTATTGATATTTTTAGAAATGACATTTCCCATCTTGATGATGTTATGTGGATCATGCCAGATATGAGGATCTAAACCACCATGATCATGGTGATGATGATGATCACCTTCATCTGGTACTTGAGCTATAGGTTCAACATCGTCGCCTGAAATATCTTTGAAGAAATGTTCTTCAGCTTCAAACTCAAAAGGCATATGCTCCGTAAAGAAGGAATATTTACCAGCTTTTTTGATATTGACTGTAAATGTTGTGACGTCTTTTTTATCGTTAAATGTAAGAACATATGCTTTTTCCTGAGCAATAAGCTTGTCATTATTGCGTTTAACTTCTGAATCTTTGGATACTAATAATTCTTTAGCAAGCTCTTCTGATGCTTCAATATCACCAGATTTAAGAATAACCATTTTCATGGCAGGATCCGCATAGTCTCCATCGACTTTGGCAAGCGACCATTTGTATGTCCCTGCTGAAAGATCAAAAACACCAGCCCATTCAAAAGCTCCATCTCCATGGGAATCGCCATGATCATCATGGTCATCGTGATCGTCATGTTTAGCAGCTGAATGATCGCCATGATCATCGTGGTCATCGTGATGGTCGTCTATATCTATTGCGCTTACGCCAACAACAACAGTTAAGGGATTATCCAACCATTTTTTGATTGCAGGAGTCATCTCTGAACCAAGAGTAAATACTTGATTCGCACTTCTTAGGGTTTGAGCTTGTCTTGGAGTGATCTTGACATCATGAACATCTTGTTTTCTGTCAATTAAGCAGGTTACGGGTATTGAGGGTGGCGCAATTGCAGAAACGACATCGCAGACTAATGGCTCTACAGCAACAATTGATTTTGAAGTTGCCTGTGCACTCTGATTAATTCCCGAAAATAAAAATGCTCCAGCAAGAAAAGAGCTTTTGAGAATTGTGTTGTTGAATATTGATTTGCTCTTGATAGGTTGATTGGACAATTTTGACATTTAATCAAAAACTTGCTGACCATGAAACGATAATCATTTTCATTTGAGATTTGCAAGTATATTATGTTTCATGTCAGCAAATCCTCTAATTGATGCCTAGTTTGATTGCTGAAAATGTGACATATGCCTATTCCAGTAAATTGAAACCTGCTTTAAGTAAGGTTTCTCTTAAGCTTGAGCCAGGTACCTTGACTGCTCTTGTTGGTCCCAATGGTGCTGGAAAGTCCACATTATTAAGTTTGCTTCAAGGGAACAGCAAACCAGATAAAGGAGAAATCACTGTTGGAGGTAAACCATTAATTAATAATCGATCTCAAGTTGCTTTAATGCCTCAACGAGGAAAGTTGAATTGGAATTTTCCTATCACTGTTCAAGGATTAGTTTCATTAGGTCGAGTAAATCATTCGAAATCAACGTGTTGTGAGTTAGAGGCTGCTCTTCAACGTGTTGGAATATCTCATTTAGCAAAAAGGAGACTTGATGCTTTGTCTGGTGGACAGCAACAAAGGGCATTACTTGCAAAAACTTTAATGAATCCAGCCAAAATTTTTCTTCTTGATGAACCCTGTTCTGCATTTGATCCCCCCGCAAAAGAAGATTTTCTATTAATCATTCGTCAGTTAGCTGATTCTGGATTGACTGTTTTTGTTAGCAGTCACGATTGGGGTACATCTTTAAATTCTTATGACAAAGTTGTTGTTCTAGATAAGATAATTTTGGCCTCTGGCAATCCTCAAGAGGTTCAGGAAAAACTTAGTTCAATTAATTATTTGAGGTGGAAGTTATAGTCGTGATTGATAATTATCTATGTTTATCCAGCGTTCAATTCTTGAGAACAATTTTGACATAGGCCAAAGTATTCAAGGGTATGAAACAAAAGTTCAAATTTTTGAGAAGCTTTTTTGGGCATTTCCATTGTTTTTACAGGACATCCTTGCAATTGAGTAGTTTCTCCGCAGCTGACACAAGTTAAATGATGTATATCTCTTTCCACTGGTGCATAAAGCACCTCACCATTAGGCAAATGTCTCGAGCGGATCAAACCTTGCTTTACTAGTTGTTGCAGGTTTCGATACACAGTCGTAAGCCCCATTGCTTTTTCACCGTTATGAAGTTGCCTATGGAGTTCTTGACCGCTCAATTCATCAGTACATCTCTTGAGTTCATCGAGCAGTTGTTGTTGACGCTTAGTGATTTCAGGTTTACTTGTACTCATTATCAAGATCTGAGTTTGATCTCTTTTACTGACCATACTGAATCATTGGCTTAATGTCTTTTATCAACACAAATTGGTGGATAATTCCTCTCTTAATGACTTCCTTCACAGGTGTGCTTTGTCCTGCTATGGGAACTGTGTTGATCACTCATAAAAGGCTTCTTCAAGTTAATTTGATTTCGCATTGTGTTCTGCCTGGGCTTGCATTGGCTATGTCGCTTGGTATGGATCCTTCTATTGGTGGGGTCATCAGCGGCTTAGTGGGAGCAATTGCAGCAGAAGGTTTGACAAATAAAAAAAATCAAAATTACCAAGCTGTGATGAATACAATTCTTGCTGGTTCAATGGGACTTGGCGTTCTACTAATCCCTTTACTTGGAATCAGAATTGATTTGGAAGCTGTTTTATTTGGAGATTTATTAACTGCAAATTTTAGTGATCTATTAAGAACTTTGATTGCTTTCTCTGCTTTTCTCTGCTTATTGCTTTTGGGCTATGACAAGCTTGTGCATATTGGCCTGGATCCAGAAGGTGCAGCTTCAAGTGGAATTAATGTCTCTTTTTTAAATTTAGCTCTTGGTTTTACGACTGCACTTGTCATTGTGAGCTCAATGTCAGCAGTGGGAATTATTCTTGTTATTGCTTTACTTTCAACTCCAACTTTGTTAGGGCTTCAGAAAGCTAGTTCTCTGTGGATTGCTATGGTTCGATCGTCAATATTTGGATTAGTTGTATCACTCATAGGTTTTTTGCTCGCTATTGTTTTAAATTTGCCTCCTGGACCTTTAATTAGTGTTCTTTGTGTGGTGTCATTAATTTTGTTACCAAACAATACATAGATTTATTTTTTAATCTTCTTTTTCTAAAAGGTACTCTCCAAGAAAGTTATAAGTGATTGATTTGATCAAGAAATCTGAAAATACTAACGATATTGTTTTGAATTTAATAAAATAAATTAATTGGCTTAGTACCTTTCCACCCTCTAATTGATTTAGTCATGAAGAGAACACAACTCAATGTAAGTATTGACCCAAAACTTCTGGAGAAGATTAAAGAGAGTGCCAGGGTCTCTGGAAAGTCATTAGTTGGTTTTGTTTCTGATTGTTTTGTTAATCAAATTGAGAATCTCCCTGTTGAATCCTTAGATTCTCGATTCCAAATGATTGAGCAAAGGCTTCAAGCTATAGAAAAAAATATTCAATTGCTAAACCCTCAAACTCAAAAACCCCCATCATTTACATCTAAAGAGATGAAAAATTTTAATGAATTTATCAAAGCTGTTTTTAAAAAAGAGACGAAAAGGAAAGGATACAAATCAATAAAAGAAGCATGGAATGATTTTATCAATCACATAAATTGTTTTGAACAATGGGATGAGAAATGTTCTTTTAGGCTTAAAGAATCTCTTTTTTTTGAACATGGTGACCCATTAACAAGCGATGAAATTAATCATCTCAAAGAGGGAGATATATGTCCTCAACCAATAAGAACAGGAATAATTAATTGGATAAATAATTCATCTAGAGGTCAGTGTTGCTGCTCAGTTAAAGATTTTCCCTCACAGCAACAAATTTGCGAAAAGGGTCAAATTCTTGTCCAAGAGATATATTCCTAAGTGAAATTTTGTCGTTTTTTGAACAAAAACAAAACCTAAAGCTCTGAAAGTTCCAGATTTAATAGTCTGAACATTAGTCAGGATTGATGTGGGTTGCACATGGCATCCATAAATTACCCATTTTATGAACACCTATACAACCAAGCTTCTTAGCTTCTTGTATTGCTTTCTTTTTAGATGGGTAAGCATAAATATTGTTTGAAGGCAAAGAACTTTCTCTATTGATTGTTACAACTGATGGACCTGTTGGACTCCATACCTTTAAGCCCATGGTTGTTATGCCAGCAGAGAATATTCCCATACCTACAATTGAAGCATTGATCACCCCCATAGCCACTACACCAATAGAGACAACACCCATTGGGACGATTCCAATGGTGACAATCCCCATGGGAACAATACCAATCGAGATATAACCAAGTGGTGCTATTCCAATCGCAATTTTTTTGGGTTTACTTCCACAATGAGAAGGGCCTTCTGATGCTTTCTGCTTAGAAGTATTTGAAGTTGTCATTGCTTAAACTTTTTAGTGATGATGGTGATGTCCATCATGTTTTGCTCCTTTTTCATGAGCATCATGACTCTTGCAAGGCATCCATTTATCACCCATTTTATGAGCACCCTTACAATTGAAACCCTTTGCAGCTTTTTCAGCTTCTTTTCTAGTATCAAAGAGGGCACGAGTACTGCTTGTTTCTGAGTTGCTTGAGCAGCCTGTTAGTGAGAATGATAGTGACATAACCAAAACAGAAAAAATAGGCTTAAGGTTTTTCATCCTTTTTGGTCTTACTAGCTTTTCTAGTATTTAGATTAATTAGATTCTTATTGTTGTCACTGAGTTCCTTCGGATTGCTTCAAAATAATTGAAAGAATGAAAGAAGCCTCTCTTCTCCTCAGTTCTTGCAATCACTAAGACGTAGGTGCGTATTAGCTCTTCTTCCACTTGCTAAAACAAAAATGATTTTCTAATTTGTATCGATAGTCACATATAAAAGAGGCATATAACCAATAGTCATAGGAAAAATAAAACCTAAATTATTTGAATTAGTAAAACTAGTAAAACTAGTCAAAAAAACTTGAAAAAACTAGGTAAAATTCTTCTATTCCCTGTTGCGATAAGTCTTCTTGTTCCATTGACTGCCAATGCTGGTGGCGATGATCATAAAGGTCATCATGATCACCATAGTGGTCATATGAATATGGGAGATTCATTCCCATCAACAATGTTTATGGGAAAAACGACTTTTGTTGTTGGTGGAGTAGATGGAGTTAGTGATTCTGGAATGGGTGGAATGGGTGGAATGGGTGGAATGGGTGGAATGTCTACTTCTGAGGAAAAGGATGGGACAGTTTTTCATTACGATACAAAGCTGATGTTTATGACCAGTTTTACTGGCCAAGACATGCTTAAGACTGCTGTTCGCGTAGGTAATTTTGGGATGATGGAGCCCTTCGGAATGATGGGTGAGGCAAGATTAGATACTGCTTTTAGTAGTAGTGATTCGTTGGAACTTCATAAGGCTTATTATCAGTTCCCTGTTGGAGATGGTATTCAAGTAACTTTTGGTCCGAAGCTTCGCCAAGATGATTTACTTGGTGTGTGGCCTAGCACTTACCCAAGTGATGGAGTTTTATTTGTATTGAATCAAGCAGGTGCGAATGATACTTATTCCAAAAAGATGGGTGCGGGCGCTGGAATTACTTGGTCCCATGACAAATTAGTTGCTTCTGCACTCTTCGTTTCAGAAGACGCAGCAAATTCTTCGATTGGCTTCTTAGCTGATGAAGGCAAAGATCACATAACGACTCAGTTGGCATGGGTTGATGAGAAATTTACTCTTGCAGCGGCCTATACCCAATCGGATAACGGGAATACTGATAATTCTCCTGATGTGAATGATTACTCTTCTTATGGAATTAGTGGTAGCTATCAATTCGGAGATGACTATAGCTTGAGTGCAGGAATGGGATGGAAAAATCCTGATAATGAGGATAGTACTGATACTGCAATGAATAAGGTGGAGAATGGCAATACATGGTCTGTTGGATTCTTATGGCATGATGCGTTCGTTGAGGGAAATAAGCTTGGCTTTGGTATTGGAACAGCCGAAACTCATAGAGATGACATTGGTTATGACGATCCTATGGCTTGGGAGGCTTTTTATGACTTCAGAGTGAACGATAGCGTGGTAGTTACTCCAGCTGTCTTTGTTATTGAGAAAGATGGTAAAGAGGACGTTAATGGGGCTTTGGTTAAAACTACTTTCAAGTTTTAGTCTTTGCCTTTCTGAATTTTTTCTTGGCTCTCTATCTAGATAAGGCGGATTTTTACTCTAATTACCTTGATTTTTAATGCCGATGAGTGGAATTGAACCACCGACCTACTGGTTACGAATCAGTTGCTCTACCCCTGAGCTACACCGGCACTAGAATAAAGCTATCATTATTAAATTTATTTTTGAGCAATTCTAATAAACCTGAATCTAATTTGGATCCAAATTTAAGAGCTCGACTGTTGAAGGAGACAAAAAATCCTTATCGCGGCTTAAGAAGAGCTGTTTGGATAGCGCTTTTCGGGTCAGCTGCTCTTGGCTTTTTGATTATGATTACCAACATCATCGCAGGAGATACTGTCTCTCTCAATGATCTAGTTATCCAAAGTTCAGCATTGCTACTTCTCGGCTTTCTGTTGTTTAAAGATAGGAGTAAAGAAGACGAAAATTAGTTATCTTGCTTTTCTTAATTATATTTTTTCAGATTTTGAGTCCAACTAATTTGCGAAGTTAATTGGTCAATTTTCTTCTTTGCGTTACAAGCTTGAAGGCTTCTATTTGATCTCCTTCTTCCCAGTTTGCAAAGCGATCACAACCTATCCCGCATTCGAACCCTGTTGAAACGTCTTTTACGTCATCTTTATTTCTTTTTAGTGAATCTAGATCGCCTTCAAAAACGATTTGCTTCCCTCGTTTTACTCTGGCCCGGCAATTCCGTTGTATTTTTCCATTGGTTACGTAGCAGCCAGCAACGGCACTTTTACCAATAGAGAATATTGCTCTAACCTCAGCGATACCCAAAGCTTCTTCTATCATTTCTGGCTCCAAAAGACCTTCCATTGCTAATTGAATATCTTCTAAAAGTTTATAAATAACCTCGTAATCTCTTACATCAACACCATTCGCATCAGCTGCGCGCTTGGCGCCCGATGCCATTGAAGTGTTGAATCCAACTATAACTGCGCCCGATGCTGCTGCTAAGTCAACATCAGTCTCAGTAATTTCACCTGGAGCTGATAGCAATACTCTTACTTGGACTTCGTCTTTAGGAAGTTGCTCTAGAGAACCAAGTATTGCTTCTAAACTTCCTTGAACGTCAGCTTTGAGGATAATATTTAATTCTTTAAGTTCGCCCTCACTTGCTTGTCCAGACATCGACGAAAGTGAAACTCGTCTGGAAGCCATTTGCTGCGCAAGTCTTGCGGCCCTAGCGTCTGTGGCGCGTTCTCCAACCACTGATCTTGCGGCCTTCTCGTCTGGATAAACCTCGAACTCATCACCAGCTGTTGGTACTTCACTGAATCCAAGAGCTTCGACTGGACAAGATGGACCTGCTTTTTTAATCCTGGATCCATTTTCATCTACCATTGCTCTAACTTTTCCAAGCACTGGACCAGCAGCGACTACATCTCCTGATTTAAGGGTGCCGTTTTGAACTAGTAATGTTGCAACAGGCCCTTTCGCTTTGTCTAAATGAGCTTCAATCACAGTACCTTTTGCCAATCTGTCTGGATTTGCTTGTAAATCTTCTACCTCAGTTACGAGCAAAACCATCTCTAAAAGTTTGTCTATGTTTTCGCCTTTGATTGCACTGACGGGAACCATTACTACGTCTCCTCCCCATTCTTCTGACAATAAATCCTGCTCTGAAAGCTCTTGTTTTACACGGTCGGGAGAAGATCCTTCTTTATCAATTTTGTTAATTGCTACGACAATTGGCACTTTTGCTGCTCTTGCATGGCTAATAGCTTCAAGGGTTTGAGGCCTAACGCCGTCATCAGCAGCAACAACTAAAATCGCTACATCTGTAACCCTGGTTCCTCTGGCTCTCATTGCAGTAAAAGCTTCATGTCCAGGTGTGTCAAGGAAGGTTAGTTTC
This sequence comes from Prochlorococcus sp. AG-363-G03, assembly GCA_003280265.1. Taxonomy (GTDB): domain Bacteria; phylum Cyanobacteriota; class Cyanobacteriia; order PCC-6307; family Cyanobiaceae; genus Prochlorococcus_B. The sequence goes on from QCFJ01000010.1 coordinate 26,379, forward strand.
TTCGTAGATCCATCATGTTGAGTTTCGATTTGATAAGCACCAATGTGTTGAGTTATCCCCCCAGCTTCTCCTGCTGCAACTCTCGCTTTTCTTATGGCATCTAGCAAAGATGTTTTTCCATGATCAACGTGACCCATCACAGTAACGACGGGAGGTCTTCTTATTAAATGTTTTAAATCGCCTTCCTCAATCATTTCAACTGTTTTCTTTGCAGCCTCTTCAACATCATCTTGAAGAACCGGTACCCCGAATTCCTCGGCAACTGTTTCGATTGTTGCCAGGTCAAGTGATTGAGTGACGGTTGCAGTAATCCCTTTGAAAAATAATGATTTAATGATTTCAGAACTTTCAACACTCAGCATGTCAGCAAGTTCTTGAACTGTGAGATTGTCCTCTGGGACAACAATCATTTCAGGTCTTACAAGCTTTGCCTCTCTAGCGGCTCTTAGTTCCATTGCACGTCTTCTTTGCCTTTGACGAGTTGTTTCTTTTTTACGTTTTTTAAGAGCAGTTAAAGGCTTGCCATTATTTCTCTTGCTAGATTTCGGCTTCGATGGTCTAGCCAAGCTTGCTGAAAGAACGACTGCTTGTTGCTCTCCTGCAAATCCACTTGTCTCAGCAGTTAGAGCATCATCATTTTCTCCAATAATGTGGACTTTCTGGCGCTGTTTTTGAGGCGATTTATTTCTTAAAGCATCCAACTTTGCGCTGTCATCCCAATCAGGCCTGCCTGTCCTTCTGGGAGGAGCAGCGGTGTTACCTGGCCTATGAGCGGGCTTCTTAGGAGCGGATGGGGTTGGCCTATTAACTGGTGGCCTGGCTCCAGTTTGGTTCTCTCGTTTGGGTTTAGGACTGGTTGAAGTATCAGATTTTCTTTGAGGAGCACTTGGCCTGGCTTGAGGCTTTTGCAGCTGCATTAACTCACTTGGTGCAACTGGCTTTCTCATCCCAGGTCGAACACCTGGACGATTGTTAGAACGGTTTGAAACATTACCTGCCCTGCTAGGAACTCCAGGTCTATTTTGCAGACCGCCTCGATTTGGAGATTCAGAACGGAGTGGTCCTCCAGATCGATTATTAGATCCTGGACGATTTTGACCTTGCATAGGTCGATTTGCTACTCCACCTCGATTAGGACTTTGCCTATTTTGTGAACCAGGCCGACTTGGTCCTCCTACACCTGCTCTGTTATTAGAAACAGCTCGATTTGATAATCCTTGACGATTTAAAGAGACTGGTGGTTTTGGAGATCCAGGTCTTGATGGAATTATTGGTTTAGTCCTTGCCTCGTTAGTCTGAGATTTATTTATAGGTTTTTCTCTTCGTATGGGGGCTCCTACAAGTTCAAGAGTATTTCTTTTATTTGGAGGCTCTGGCTTTATCAAGGGCGAAGCCTGTTTGTTTTGGCCTTTGATTCTTTGTAATTTTTCTGGGGAAACTTTCTGAGGAGAAATATCGCCTTGATCGCGTCTGGCTTTTGTGTTGTTTTTGTTAGGTTCTAATTGTTTTTTATCTTGAATATTTATCTTTGGTCTGCTTGGTGCTATGGGCCTCTTAGGTTCCTGACTGTAAGTTTGTTTTGATTGGATAATTGGCTTTTTAGCTGATTCAGGTCTTTTTGATTGATTTACGTTTTTGTTGTCTTTCTTTAGTTCATTAAGGGGAATTTCCCTTTCGGCTTGAGTTAAGGGCTTAGAAATAGTTTGTTTAATTTCTTGTCTTGGCCTAGGAGGTAGTGGTTTATTTGGTTTAGAAGGTGCTGTTGTTTTCTGTTGTTGATCGGGAAATTTATTTTTTAAATTTTTTGAATTATCGGATTTAGTCAATTCTTGAGTTTTTACTGAAGGTTGACTTGGCTTTAAAGGTACATTTAACTTTGTTTCTGAACTAACTAATGGTTCAGGAGAATTTTTCTTAAGTTCAGGCTTCTGATTCTTTTGAGTTTTGACAGGACTTTTTTTAACGGAAAGAATTTCTTTTCCTAATTTTTTACTAGGTTCAATAATTATTTTTTCTCTATTGCCTTTTTTTATAAAATCTTTGATTTGATTTGCTTCAACACTGCTTATAGAACTGCTATGGCTCTTAGCTGCTATGCCAAGTTTACGAGCTGCGTCCAGCACATCTTTATTGTCAAGGCTTAAGTCCTTGGACAATTCATAAATTCTGATTTTGCCGCTGCTGGTCATTAATGTTGTGCTTGAACTTTAGATTTGGTTTTTGAGTTGACTGAGTTCTCTTAATGAACATCATGCCTCAGTATCTGAATCAATGCAGGTATTAAGTTGTTTTTGGAGCATATTGAAAACGCTTGAGTGGATATCACATCTCAAAGCTTTTTGTAATCGTTTACGCTTCAAAGCTTCTTCAAAACATGACTCAGATCGACAGAGATAGGCTGATCTTCCCATCCCGTCTGAGAGAACTACTCCATTCTGAAAATCTCTGGTAACTTTTAAAAGAAACTTGCGATCAAGGATTTTTTTGCAAGCTACACACCTACGCAGAATGGGGCTTTGACTCACCGGGTTCCTTCCTCTTCTGAAATCATTTTATCTTCGTCTGTAACCGCCTCTTCGTTTGTTTTTTCAATATCACTTTCATCATTCTCAGTTTCTGAGCTATCAGAATCGATGCTTGAATTAGTTTCAGAGGATTCTGCTTCAGCTTCATTGCTATCAATAACTGATAATTGGTTATCTTGAAAGTCTTGTTCGTCTTCTGGAAGAGGGTAAAGCTCTCTTAATCGTGCATCTTCCTCTGCTCTTGCTGCTTGCTCTGCCTCTAATCTCTGCTCAGCTTCTCTCTGTAAAGATTCTTCTTCTTCTCTTTGAGAAATTAATTCTGCAACCTCGGAATCTTCAGTGGCTTGATCATATTCTTGTGAATTTTTGATATCAATTTTCCATCCTGTAAGCCTTGCAGCAAGTCTTACATTTTGCCCTTCTCTTCCGATTGCGAGGCTAAGTTGATCTGGAGGAACAAGGACATGGGCATGCTGACCTTCTGGATCCACAAGCCTTACCACTTCAACTCTTGCAGGACTTAATGAATTACAGATGTATTGAACAGGGTCCGAAGACCAACGAATTACATCTATTTTTTCTCCACGAAGTTCATTAACTACTTGTTGAATTCGAGACCCTCTAGCACCAATACATGCTCCAACAGGATCTACCTCTCTTTCAATACTGTCAACAGCTACTTTTGTTCTTGGACCTACTGCTCTTGAAGGTGGATTTGCTTCACGGGCAACAGCAACAATTCGTACTGAACCCTCTTGAATTTCAGGAACTTCGTTCTCAAATAAATATACGACCAAGCCAGCATTGGATCTGCTCACAAAAAGTTGAGGCCCTCTTCTGGGTATTTCACTAACTTCTTTTAGAAATACTTTAAATGTTGCGTTTGCTCGATAATTATCATTTGGCAATTGATCTCTTCTTGGAAGCTCTGCTTCTACTTCTGGCCTGCCTAAACCAGAGCTAACTGCCATGATTACTGACTGCCTCTCAAATCTAATGACTCTTGCAGTTAGTACTGGATCTTCTAGGTCAGCAAATTCCTCTTGAATCATTCTTCTTTGCTGATCTCTTAATTTTTGGGCTAAGACTTGCTTGGTAGTGGCTGCAGCCATCCTTCCAAAATCTTCTTTTTCTGGAGTCACATCTAGGACAACGGTGTCCCCAACTTGGGCATCATCAGCAACTTGCATAACCTCAGCTATTGCTATTTGATGATCATCACTCTCAACATCTTCAACTATTATCTTACTTGCTAAAACTCGATAACCTTCATCATCTAGGTCTAAACCAACATCAAAGTTACTAAAATAGTCTTCCTCAAAAGGATCTTCGCTGATACCCAAATAAAGAGTTTTTCGATATCGCTCATAACCTTTTAGAAGTGCTTCTCTCAAAGCAGCTTCGACAACTTGTGAGGGAAGTTTTTTTTCCTCACTAATGTCTTCAATTAAGTTGTTTAGGCCTGGGAGTAGAACAAGAGCCATCGATGATGGGATATAAAGATGAGAAAGATTGGATTAGATAATTGATATCTAGATTTTAACCAGAGGGTGTTGTGAGTCGGACTTGGATAACGTCTTCGACTGGGATTCTGTGAGTTTTCCCCTTTTGATTTAGTTGTAAATCATTATCTGTCCTTTTTAGAAGCAAACCATTTGTTTGTTGCTCAATTTTTTTTAAATCCTGATAAGTAACTTCAATTGGGAACCCTTTGAAAACCTGAAAATCTTTTTCCTTGGTCAAGATTTCACCAACTCCCTCGCTACTGATTTCAAGAGTGAAAGGTTGATTAAGGATTGCAGAACCATGAATAGCTTCATCAATATGTTGATTAAGGTTTGAACAGTCATCAATAGTGACTTTCTTGTCAGGATTTTTGTGTCGGATACTTATTTGAATTGACAAGGGATTTAGATGAGTGAACATCTTGAAATCGGTTACATCAAAGCCATAATTAGTTGCTGACTTTGTTGTAAGAACTTTCAATTCTGTAACGGTTTGATTAGACAAAAGGCAGCGTCGAGATCGGGCAGGAAGCCCGAGCGGTTTAAGTTTTGACCCGCCTCTATTTAAAGAGGTACCGTCAGGCATTTAAATATTACTAGATAAAGGTTTCGGTTACCTCTAAAATCAACTTATTCTTATTTTGCATTGATCTATTTTATTATATCTAAATATAATGAGTCGTTATGCTTAGTCCCCGAAAGTTAGAAATTATGAGGAGATTTAGTAGTCTATTTTTCTTTTGCTCCATAATTTTTTGCTTTTTGTTTGGACCAGTATCTGTATTTGCTTTAGAAAATTTTCAATTAGGCCAATCACATAGTTTTGTTGCTGATGTGGCAAGTAAGGTTTCACCATCAGTAGTCCGGATTGATATTGAAAGAGAATATGAAACAGATGAATTTGAAGCTGATTTATTAGACCCTTTGTTAAGAGATCTTTTAGGCGATTTGGGTACTTTCCCAAAAAAAGAAAGAGGGCAAGGTTCTGGAGTTATAATTGATGATTCTGGATTAGTTCTTACAAACGCTCATGTAGTGGAAAGAGTTGATCATGTGATAATTACTCTTGAAAATGGAAATCAAGTGGATGGCACAGTCCTTGGAACTGATCAAGTCACTGACTTAGCTCTTGTGAAAATTAAAGAATTTCCTGGTTTAGAAAGTGCAAAATTGGGAGATTCAGAAGATATTCAAGTTGGGGATTGGGCAATTGCCCTTGGAACTCCTTACGGCCTTGAAAGTACTGTCACTTTGGGCATAGTAAGTAGTCTTCATAGAGACATTAATACTCTTGGATTCTCTGACAAAAGATTGGATTTGATTCAAACGGACGCAGCAATAAATCCAGGAAATTCAGGCGGACCATTGATAAATTCAAATGGAGAAGTGATTGGAATAAACACTTTGGTCAGGTCAGGTCCAGGGGCTGGGCTTGGATTCGCAATCCCTATCAATCTTGCTTCAAAAGTTACCAATCAATTACTCGCTAACGGTGAAGTTATTCATCCTTACCTAGGCGCTCAGTTAGTTTTATTAAATGAAAGAATAGCAAAAGAGCACAATCAAGATCCCAATGCATTGATTGTTTTACCTGAAAGATCTGGTGCACTTGTTCAATCTGTTATCCCTCAAAGTCCAGCAGAGGAGGGAGGCTTAAGAAGAGGTGATCTTGTGATACTTGCAGCAGGGAATGCAATTAATGATCCTAGATCCCTGCTCATGCAAGTTGAGAATGCCCAAATAGGAAAACCATTTGAATTGGAAGTCGTTCGAAACAACAAAGAGATTAACCTTTCTATTAAGCCTGCTGCTTTACCAGGAATTAGCTAAAAATTTGCTACTGTCTTCGAAAAGCTATTACTAAATGGATCTTCAAAATCAGATGAAGCTAGCAGTTGCAAAAGCTGCAGTAGATCAAATTCAAGACGGTATGATTCTCGGTCTAGGCTCTGGCTCTACAGCAGCTTTAATGATTGAAGCACTTGCTCATAAAATAAAATCGAGAGAAATCAAAGATATCGTAGGTGTGACTACCTCCTTTCAGGGCGAGGTTCTTGCCTCCGAATTAGGAATACCGCTTAAATCTCTTTCTTCAGTCTCAGAAATTGATCTTGCAATTGATGGCGCCGATGAAGTTGATCCCAAATTTCAACTGATTAAAGGAGGAGGAGCTTGTCATGTGCAGGAAAAACTTGTGGCTGCTTTGGCTAGAAAATTCATTGTGGTTGTTGATTCCACAAAACTAGTCAAAAAATTGAACCTTGATTTCAAATTACCAGTAGAGGTTCTTCCATCTGCCTGGAAACAAGTACAAAAAACATTAATAAATCTTGGAGGAGAAGGGAGTCTAAGGATGGCTCAGAAAAAGGCTGGACCCATAGTTACTGATCAGGGAAACTTAATACTTGATTTCAAGTTTAGTAATGGTATTGACGAACCAGAACTATTGGAGAGTCAAATTAATAATATTCCTGGTGTTCTTGAAAACGGACTTTTTGTAAACCTGACAGATGAAGTACTAGTAGGAAAAGTAGAAAATGAGTTAGTGGGTGTTGAATCGCTTAAGAGAATTTAGAATTTCTAATTTTTATTGATTCTGCGTGACTATGTAATCCCTCACTATTGGCTAAATGCACAACTGCATTTTTATTCTTATTAAAGGCTTCTTTTGAAAAATCTATAAGTGAAGTATTTTTCATAAAAGTTTCAACTCCAAGAGCGCCAGCAAATCTTGCTGTCCCCGAAGTGGGCAGAGTGTGATTAGGTCCTCCGAGATAATCTCCAATAGCCTCTGGGCTCCATGGCCCCATAAATATGGCCCCAGCATTTTTAATGCTTTTAGATAATTCCTTTGGCTCCTCTACAAGCAATTCAAGGTGTTCTGGGGCAAAAGTATCACTTAACTTTGCACAAGTTTCTAAATTATCGCAAAGGACGATTAACCCCCATTTTGTTATTGATTCTTGGCATATTTTTAATCTTGGATGATTAATTAATTGACGTTCAATTTCTGCTGGTAATTTGTCAGCTAATGTTTTATTAGTAGTTATTAGTATCGCTGAAGCCAAAGGATCATGTTCTGATTGAGCTAACATATCTGATGCAACGTGTTCCAACTTTGCTGATTTATCGGCAATAATTAAGATCTCACTTGGGCCAGCTAAAGAATCAATTCCTACCTTTCCGTAAACTTTTTTCTTTGCCAAAGTTACATAAATATTTCCTGGTCCAGTTATTACATCTACTTTTGGAATTGATTCAGTTCCAAAAGCAAGCGCACCAATAGCTTGAGCGCCTCCAACACGAAATACTTGGTTGATACCTGTAATATGGGCTGCAGCAAGTACGGTTTGGTTTAACTCCCCTTTAGAGTTAGCAGGAGAAACCATTATGGTTTGATTGACTCCTGCAACATATGCAGGAATAGCATTCATCAACACTGTGCTTGGATAGGCTGCTCTCCCTCCAGGCACATATATTCCTGCTTTTTCAACAGGGCTCCATCTTCGTCCTAGTGACTCTCCATGGGGACCTATATAACTGATATTTTTTGGAATCTGAAGACTATGAAATTTTTCAATTCTTTTTTTTGCCAATAAAAGTGAATCTTGTAATTCCCTTGGAGTCTCTTCCCAAGCTTTAAGTATTAAATCTGATGAAACTTGAAATTTTTCCGCGAAAAATCCATCAAAGCGAGAAGTGTATTCTTTAAGAGCCTCGTCACCCCTTTTACTAACGTTTTCAAGAATATCGTCAACTACCTTTATAGCTTTTTCTTGAGCGGATCCAGATGTTCTTTCAGTAATTGCCTTGAGTTCAAGCTGAGCCTGATCAAGATTAATAGCTGTTTTTATGGTCAATTTTTTTGAAGGGGTTTTTTGTACCTCTTCTTTATTAATTATTTGCGTCATGAACTTTTGGCTATTGGTTCAATTTGATTATCTTATGCCTTAATTTTGATTTATGTAGATCTTCTTCATGGTCTTGAGGTAGTGTGGAATAACATTAAGACTAAAACACTAAGCCTCCGTGGCAAATACCAACTCAGCTAAAAAGCGAATTCAAATTGCGGAACGCAACCGCCTTGAAAACAAAAATTACAAATCTACAGTTCGTACCTTAATGAAGAGGTGCTTCCATGCTTGTGGAATATTTGAAAAAGAGCCTAGCGATGAATCTAAGGCAGATCTTCAAAAAACATTTAATCTAGCCTTTAGCAAAATTGATAAAGCAGTTAAAAAAGGTGTTTTGCATAAAAACACAGGAGCTAATCAGAAATCCAGATTAAGCGTTGCGCTAAAAAAAGTTATGAAAGAAGTTGTTTGAGAATAAATAATCTAAGATTTAATATTAAAAGAAGAGTTTATTTTGCATCTTGAGCGATTCTAAAAGTTCAATAATTGATAGTCACTGCCATATAGCTTTTTCTAATTTTAATGAAGATAGAGAAAAAGTTGCAGAGAGATGGAGATTACAGGGTGTTAAAGCTTTATTACATGCTTGCGTAGAACCCTCTGAAATCCCTGCAATTAAATCAATAGCAGATCAATTTCAGGAGATTAGATATTCAGTAGGAGTACACCCATTGGATGTGCATCATTGGGGCCCTAAAACTTTAAGCATTTTAAAAAAAGCAGCTCTTGATGACAGTCGAGTGGTCGCTATTGGAGAATTAGGACTTGATCTTTTTAAAGCAGAGAACTTGAGTGAGCAGCTTTCAATTTTAATGCCGCAATTAAACTTGGCCTTTGAATTGAATTTGCCAGTAATTGTTCATTGCAGAGATGCCGCGAAAGAAATGTTAGAAGTTTTTTCTAAGCTTTCTGAGAATGGTCACTGTCCAAAAGGAGTTATGCATTGCTGGAGTGGCAATGCAAATGAGATGAGAGGGTTTCTTGATCTAGGCTTTTACATAAGCTTCAGTGGAAATGTCACTTTCAAAAATGCGATTGATATCCATGAATGCGCCAAAAAAGTTCCCGAAAGTAGATTTCTAGTAGAAACCGATAGTCCTTTCTTATCACCCGTTCCTCATAGAGGAAAAAGAAATGAACCTTCTTATGTAAAGCACGTTGTAGATAAAATTTCAGAAATTAGAGGTGAAAGCTTCGCAGAAATTGCTGAAAAAACCACTCAAAATGCAAGGGAATTGTTTGCGTTGCCTTAAATATGATCATTCCCTCTAGTTAATTCTCAGATTTGAGTGTAGAGTTATTTATTGTCTTGCTTAGGCGTAGTATCTGCGCTTAAACCTTTAAGGGATCTTCCTTTTTGAGTCAGTTTGTTCGTTAATTAACTAAATTCAATTTCAAATCTCAGTCTTATTGGGGATTGTTTTTTTTTTTTTAGTAAAGATCATTTTTCGAACTCTAGGACAAGACATCAACCCCGTCCTCTACATATAAACGCAGGTTCTCGAATGAGCAGAAGCGCGATTCAGGTAGCCAAAGCAGCTACATATCTGCCTGATCTGGTTGAGGTGCAAAGATCAAGTTTTAAGTGGTTTTTGGATAAAGGATTAATAGAAGAATTAGACAATTTCTCTCCCATTACTGACTATACTGGTAAGCTTGAACTTCATTTTATAGGATCAGAATATAAGCTTAAGCGTCCTAGACATGATGTAGAAGAGGCAAAAAGAAGAGATGCAACGTTTGCTTCTCAAATGTATGTTACTTGTCGTCTAGTTAATAAAGAAACAGGAGAAATTAAAGAACAAGAAGTTTTTATCGGTGAATTACCTTTAATGACTGAGCGTGGAACTTTTATAATTAATGGCGCTGAAAGAGTAATAGTCAATCAAATCGTTCGAAGTCCAGGAGTTTATTTCAAAGATGAGCAAGATAAAAATGGTAGAAGAACTTACAATGCAAGCGTTATACCTAATCGCGGAGCATGGTTAAAGTTTGAAACTGATAAAAACGATTTGCTGCATGTACGTGTAGATAAAACACGAAAAATTAATGCTCATGTCTTAATGAGGGCAATGGGTTTATCAGATAATGATGTGATAGATAAATTACGACATCCTGAGTTTTATAAGAAGTCAATTGATGCGGCAAACGAAGAAGGCATAAGTTCAGAAGACCAAGCTTTATTAGAGCTTTATAAAAAGTTAAGGCCAGGTGAGCCTCCCTCTGTAAGTGGAGGTCAACAGCTACTCCAAACAAGATTTTTTGATCCAAAACGATATGACTTAGGAAGAGTTGGTAGATATAAAATAAATAAGAAATTACGCTTAACTATTCCTGATAATGTAAGAACACTTACAAACGAAGATGTTCTCTCTACTTTAGATTATTTAATCAATTTAGAATTAGATGTTGGTGGAGCAACTCTTGATGATATTGATCATTTAGGTAATAGGAGAGTAAGGTCAGTCGGTGAACTTTTACAAAATCAAGTTCGAGTTGGATTGAATAGACTTGAAAGAATAATCAAGGAGAGAATGACAGTTGGGGAAACAGACTCACTTACTCCAGCGCAACTCGTAAATCCAAAACCTTTAGTTGCAGCCATAAAAGAATTTTTTGGTTCAAGTCAACTAAGTCAATTTATGGATCAAACCAATCCATTAGCTGAATTAACTCATAAAAGACGTATATCTGCTTTAGGGCCTGGAGGTTTAACACGTGAAAGAGCTGGTTTTGCAGTGAGGGATATTCATCCCTCTCACTATGGAAGACTTTGTCCTATTGAAACTCCTGAAGGGCCCAATGCAGGTCTTATTAATTCTTTGGCAACGCACGCTCGCGTTAATGAATATGGATTTATTGAGACACCATTTTGGAAGGTGGAAAATGGACGATTAATTAAACAAGGAGATCCTATTTATTTGTCTGCAGATTTAGAAGATGAGTGTAGGGTCGCTCCTGGTGATGTAGCCACAGACGAAGAAGGAAAAATATTGGCAGAACTTGTTCCCGTTAGATACAGACAAGATTTTGAAACAGTTTCTCCTGAACAAGTTGATTATGTACAACTATCGCCAGTTCAGGTGATTTCTGTGGCTGCATCG
>QCFJ01000011.1 GCA_003280265.1 Prochlorococcus sp. AG-363-G03
ATAATAAGGCTCCATATTGTGAGATATTATCTCCAATGCCCAAAATAAGAGTTGAAGTGTCTGATACAGGATGTGGTATTTCTGAAATAGATCAACAAAGAATATTTGAACGTTTTTACAGAGTTGAGGATTCAGTTCATACGGAAATAGGGACTGGATTAGGGCTTTCAATTGTCAAAGGTATCGTCGACAAACATGGGAGTGAAATAAGAATGGCTAGTGAACCAAATACAGGAACGACTTTCTGGTTTGAGCTCCCTCTTGAAGATTCGGATTCAGATCAGTTATCACTTAAATCTACAATGAAAAATTGGGAAATTGAAAATGACAAGTCTTTAATAAAATAGAAATCACTCTTCTTTCGTTTCAATGGTTTTAAAAACACCAGGAATTTGCTCTTCAGGATTAATTCGATGAGGGGCTCCACTAAAAATTTGTTCAAAATTAGAGAATGAATCTTTAATTTCAGGGCCTTCATTAGTAATGATATATTCACGAATTCTTTTGTCATGCCATGATCCCCGCATCTTAAAAACATTTATTGCTCTTGCCATTTCCCCTCTTATTTCTACATACTGTAAAAGCAAAATAGTATCAGTTATCGTCGAAATATGGGAATCAGTAATCGAGTGGCTTCCCATAAATTCTTCTGCAGTATTAGTAAAGAATCCTGCTATTTCTTCTTGTTTTGCATAACCAGTTACTCCAATAACGAACTGTCTAAATGCATTTAAGCTTACACCTCTTGCCAATGCAGATAGTGAATCGATTGCCATCCTGGAAGGTTTATAATCAGTAATCTCGGATTTGATAATTTGCAGATGATCTTCCAACCCAGTTGATTCTGGATAAGCACAAATAATCTTCAATAATCCATCAGCTTCCATTTTTTCAAAATCAATCCCCCAGCTAGTTGCATTCCTTAGAAGTTGAGCTCTTGATTCTTCATATGCAAAAAGGATTGTTCGTTCTTTATGTTTATAAGCATCTTCAACAAACTTAGAAACCAACATCGTTTTCCCAGTACCAGTCGCACCAGTTGCAAGAATAATTGAATCTTGAAAATATCCTCCTCCACACATTTCATCCAAATCAGGGACACCAGAACTTATGCGAATATTTGATGACCTTTGAGTCAATCTCATTGCACCTAAAGGAAATGCAACTATTCCTTGGGGACCCATTGTGAAAGGGAATTCACCCTTCATATGAGTAGTTCCTCTTAATTTCAAAATTTCTACAGTTCTTCGCCTCTTCTCTGCTTCTAAAACATTTCTTAAAATCACAACATTGTCAGAAACAAATTCTTCAACTCCATATCTAGCAATTGGACCATATTCATCTATTCTTTCAGTTGTCATAACAGTAGTCACTCCTATTTCTTTTAGTCTTGCTATTAGTCGAAAAATCTCTCTTCTAACAACATAAATAGCGTCATATTGTTGAAAAACTGCTGTCATTGAATCTATAGCCACTCTTTTAGCTTTGAACTTTCTAATGGCATAACTAATCCTTTCAATTAACCCAGATAAATCAAAACTTCCAGCTACATCTTGTCCTTCTGGGTCTGGTGATGCATCTAAAATAAAAAGTTTATTTTGGTCAATTAATTCTTGTAAATCCCAACCAAAACTTGCGGCATTTCGAACTATGTCTAGAGGTGATTCTTCAAAAGTAACAAAAATCCCAGGTTCATCAAAATTACATATTCCATGATGAAGATATTGCAGAGAAAAAACTGTTTTACCAGTCCCTGATGTTCCGCTAACTAAAGTGCTTCGTGCATTAGGCAACCCACCATGACAGATATCATCAAAGCCCTCGATCCCAGTGGGGAGTTTTTGAACATGCATGTTTGGTCGAATTTTTTATTGAAGAGCGCTTAAAGCTGTTATGAGTAAAACATAATCAACAAACACTAAGAATTGCTTAGTTATCGGTTGGGCTTAAGAATTCATTTACTTCTTGTTGAATTAGCTAAATTATTTATCAGAAGAGTAAAACATTTCCTGATCTGAAAGTTCATCATACAAAAGGTCCAATCCAATTAGCACCTTTTCTCTATCTGAAAGGTCTCCAATGATTCTTCGTACAGGTGGGGGTAATATCTTAGATAAAGTTGGCGTTGCAAGGATTTTATCTTCCTCGGCTAATTGAGGACTTTTTAAAACATCAATAACTTTAAGAGCATAGACACCTTTAAATTCACTTTCTAAGATTTGTCTCAAAGTGTTCAAAGCCCTCATAGAGTTGGGGGTATTCCCAGCCACATAGAGCTTAAGGATATATGTCTTTCTTGCACTCATTTAAAAACCTCTTAAAAATCAATAGAACTTTGCCCTACTTAGATCTTGACTAAGTAACCAACAAAAAGCCAGAATGTTAGTTTGTTTTTCGATTACGATTAAGGCTTAATCGATTAAAAGAAGGAAACCCTTTTTATTTTATTTCGAGCCTTAACGTGTCACCAAATAATCATGGCTGATAAAAAATCAACTCCCACAAAGAACACAACACAAGATAAAACTTACGCGATAGTTGAAGCCTCAGGAAAACAATTTTGGCTTCAACCCAACCGTTATTACGATTTAGACAGATGCAATGCAGAAGTTAATGATGTTTTGACTCTTGAAAAAGTGCTTCTGCTTAACGATGGTAAAGATTTAAAGCTTGGGAAACCTTATGTAAAAGATGCGAAAGTAGAAATTAAAATCTTAGAGCATAGAAGAGGTCCAAAAATAATAGTCTATAAAATGAGACCAAAGAAAAAGACAAGAAGAAAAAATGGACATCGTCAAGAATTAACAAGAGTTTTAGTTCAATCAATATCAGTAGAATCAAAAAATAAAAAGACAAAAGACACCAAAACTACTACTGCTAAAGTAGAATCATAAAAATTAAAATTAAAAGATTCCATAAATCATGGCTCATAAGAAAGGTACTGGATCAACAAGGAATGGGAGAGACTCAAACTCCAAAAGACTTGGTGTAAAAGCTTATGGTGGTGAAAAAGTAACTGCGGGGTCTATTCTCATTCGCCAAAGAGGTACATCTATACTTCCAGGGATTAATGTAGGCAGAGGAAAAGATGATACTCTTTTCGCTCTAGCTGATGGTTCAGTTCATTTTGAAAGTATCCGAAGAGGGCTAAAGAATAGAAAAAGAATCAATATATCCACTGCTAAAGCTGTTTAGTTTATTTTTTTAAAGGTTTATAAGCTCGAGTAGTAATTAAAAAAGGATGGAACACTTCTAAGAAGTTTAATTGTAAGGTAGAAAAAAAATTCTCAATAAGAATAGGATCATCAAAATGGAAAGGATATTCTCCGTTTTTACCTTTATAAAAATACCAATTCATTAAAGCTATCCCTTTAGGAGAAAGTTTTTCCAAAAATATTCTCAATTGTTTTGCTGGATCTGGAAGATGTTCTAAGACATCCAAACAAATAAGAGAATCAAAAATCACATCAGAGGTGCTTTCTAAATCTCTAAAAACTGAAATCTTTTTCTCTATACCCAATTCCTTAGATCTATGTTCTACAAAACTACGGTTTTGAGGATTAAGATCCACAAACCAAACATGTTCAACATCTGGCAAAAATGATGCAGCCAGAGCATGCGTACCAATACCACCGCCAAAATCTAAAACTTTTCCAGAGGCAAATTTTTGTTGTAAACGAAGAGTATCAGCTATGTAATTAGAACTATTTAAATGCCAAGATGCAAGGTCTATTAAATGAGCATCTCCAACTTCTGCCTCATAAAAATCACCTGCATTTTTCTCAGTAAACGCTCCTGGATGCAGAGCCGCCAAATCATGAACACCGTTAATTAACCTTTGATCTAGTTGATCATTATTTATATGAAGGAAATCAATAAGGTGTTTCTTTAAATTAAAGCCATCTTTAAGGAAGCAGGAAATACTTAGATCTAAATTGGTCATATTATTTGGCTCTCTGAACACACTAAGTTATAACTTTAAATGTTCAGGGTTACTTGAACAATCTTTTTACGTGAGCCTCAACCTACAATACTAATTTTGGAAAAACCTTTTGGATTTGTTGTCATTGATAAGCCTGCTGGGCTTACTTCTCATGATTGCGTGAATAGACTTCGAAAAGTATTTGATATCAAAAAAATTGGACATAGTGGAACACTAGATCCCTCAGTTACTGGTGTACTACCAATAGCGATAGGTGATGCGACAAGATTAATCCCTTATTTACAAGGCTCTAAAGCCTATACAGGAATCATTCAGTTGGGGACCACTACGAATACTGATGATATGCAAGGAGAAATCATAGAATCAAAAATTTTGCCATTAATTAGCAAAAATGATATAAATTGTATACTAGACAATTTCAGAGGCGAGATATTACAAAAGCCCCCTATTTTCTCTAGTGTTCATATTAAAGGAGAGAGAGCTTATAAGAAAGCAAGAAAAGGAGAGAAATTTGATTTAACACCTAAAAAAATAACCATAAACAAATTAAATTTAATAAGCTGGTCACAAAGTAATGGTGAGTTATTAGTTGACGTCGACTGCTCAACAGGAACATACATTAGATCCTTGGCTAGAGATATTGGAGATAAAATTGGATGTGGTGGTCATTTGAAAAAGTTGAGACGCACCAAAGCCTATAATTTCAACGAGAAACACTCAATACTACTTCCTGAGAAATCAGAATTTTATCCAGAAAAAAATAAACCTAGAGTCCTTAACCCTAATATTTTTTTTGAACATCTTTCTTCTTTTAAATTAATTTCTGAAGAAGAGATTCTTAGTTGGCGCTCAGGAAGAAAGATAAGTTTTCAAAATAATATAAAACGTTTAAAGTTATCTAAGAACAAAAAAATTGAAAATAGTAGTATTAATAATATATTAGTATTGGATATTGAAAATAAAATCCTTGGGATAGCAGTTTTAGATAAAAGTTATGCAATTAAGCCTAAGGTTGTTTTTAATGCAATTGGTTAAACTAATAAAATATAAAACTTATATTATTAATCTATAACCAATAATATTTAACTAATAGGTTTTGATTTGTACTCCCGTATAATAATGTTTAAGGATTTCACGAAAACTTGATCCTTTTTCAGCCATAGCTTTAGCGCCCCATTGGCTCATTCCTACCCCATGCCCAGCGCCATAACCTCTCACTAATAAGAAATAGTCTTTTGGAATCTCCGGTAGAGGTTGAGGTGCCATATCATTGAAAACTTTATTATAAATATTCAATTTATTATCTAAATTACTTTGTTTATATTTTAAATACACATCAAATTTAGTACTAAGCAATTGTAATTTTTTTCTTAAATTTTTCCCAGAGATATTCTTGTTTCCATTCAACCCATAAAGTTTAATTTTCAAGACTCTATTAGTATTGCTTTTGTTAATAATTTGTATACTGTTTACTCCACCCAAGTCAGGAAAGATTTCGTCTAACTCTCCTGAAGTAAATTTATTACTCCATCTATACTTTTCACCGTTTTGATCATAGTCTATAACACTTTTTAAATAAGGTAATTGATACTTCCAAACTGTGCCACTATTCTCAGTCCTCCCACCAGAACTACTATGAAAAACTGCCTCTATAAGTTTATTTTTATAAAACAAAGCAAGTGATCTTGTACTTTTGACTGCTCTATTTATTTTTGCTGTTTCAGCTTCAAGTCCTAAATAAACTTGACTTTCTTGAGTTGAATGAATATCAAAGGATTCATTCTCATCTAAAAGTTTTAAAGCATAAGTCCTAGCTGCTATTGCTTGAGCTTGAAGTGCTGCAAATGGAAATTCTTTAGGCATTTCACTACCGACAACACTTTTTAAATATTTCTCTAAGTTTAAAGAATTTATTATTTGCAAATTCTGATCATTCAAAGAAATTCTTAAGTCTCCCGCATATCTTCTATTTTTATACCAAATGCCTCTATCATCATTATTTTTGATTATTAAATTAAAGTTCTTTGGTAATTCAAACCAAGAATTTTTATTGTTGTTAATAGAATAGTTAACATTGCCATTATCGTAAATTATATTTATAGATTTAATAGATCTTTGTTTAGAAGAAATCCCTTTAACAAAAAAAGATTTGGCACCATCTGCTCTAAATCTTACCTTTTTTTCTTGACCAATTAAGACTCTTATTACTGGATCTTTAGCAGCAATTGCCTTTAATGGGGAGATGAAAAATATAGCTAAAAACATCATGGCCCATCCCTTACTAATTTTAGGTGACGTGCTCACAATAAAAATTGAATTTAGGTACTAATTCTGCCTATAAGATAGAAGATCTACCAGTGGTCAAAGCTTTGAATGGCACCATGTACTAAAGAGGAGAAACTTGCAAATCACTTTTCTAGGAACAAGCTCAGGAGTTCCAACTCTAACTAGAAACGTATCAGCGATGGTACTAAAGCCTCCACAAAGATCAGATTTGTGGTTGTTTGATTGTGGTGAAGGTACTCAACATCAATTCATAAGAAGCAAGCTTAAATTATCTCAAATAAAAAAAATATTCATAACTCATATGCATGGTGATCATGTGTATGGCCTACCAGGACTTTTATCAAGTATTGGGTTAGCTGGAAGCAGCTCTGGAATTGAGCTTTATGGACCAGCACCTCTTAAAAATTTTATTGATGCTTGCTTGTATAACAGTTCCAGCAGATTGGCTTACTCTTTAAAATTCCATAGGGTAGAAAATTCTGCTTTTCAAAAAGAAATTTTATTTGAAGATTCCGATTTAGAAGTAAAAGTTGCTCCACTCAAGCATCGAATCCCATCTTTTGCTTACAGGGTGAACCAGAAAGCCAGACCAGGTAAATTCAATATAGATAAAGCAAAATCAGAAAAGATAGCTCCTGGCCCCATATACGCCGCCCTTCAGCGTGGCGAAGAAGTGAGATTGGAGGATGGACGAATTTTTTCTGGAAAAGAATTCTGCGGGCCTCCTAGAGCTGGTATTAGCATGGTTTATTGCACGGACACTGTTTATACAGAATCCGCAGTTGAACTTTCGCGAGAAGCTGATCTATTAATTCATGAAGCTACATATAGTTTTCAAGAAACCGAAATGGCATATCAACGAGGCCATTCAACTTCCAGCATGGCGGCTCAAATTGCTGCAAAAGCGAACGTAAATCAATTGATTTTGACTCATTTGAGCCCGAGATATACCCCTGGGAATGAAACAAGTCCTAATGATTTGCTTAATGAAGCAAAAGCCATTTTTCCAAATACCCAGTTAGCAAAAGACTTTTTGCAAATTGATATAAAGAAACGCTGCAACAGTTCTTGATCCCTTGCCTATGAAATGCCACTACATGAAACAATGGTCGAGTTTGGTGCTTCCGTCAATCGCTGGCGTTATTAATGGATTCTTTTATTTCTTCTCTTAAACGGTCCCTTACAAGACTATTTGTTTTGATACCTGTGCTTGTAAGTCTCATCATTAGTCCTCTTTCTGCAAGTGCCTTGTATCCCAGCGATCCTTCTTCTGTGGATACCTTAGATACAAGCTTGGCTGGTAAGGACTTGCAAAATACAGAGTATGTAAAATACGACTTGTCAGGGAAAGATCTTGGTGGAGCTAATTTCACTGGGGCATATTTCAGTGTCTCAACTTTGAAGAACTCTGATCTAACAGGCGCAAATATGACAAATGTCATTGCCTATGCAACAAGGTTTGATAATGCGAACCTCACAAATGTAAAACTGACTGGTGCAGAGCTTCTGAAGAGTGTTTTTGATGGTGCAACCATTGATGGCGCTGACTTTACTGATGCAGTCTTAGATAGAAGTCAACAAAAGAATCTATGCAAAGTAGCTACTGGAAGCACAGCCGAAAGTCTTGGTTGTAGCACTACAGCTGCTGGATATGTTCCTGCAACTAAAGGTAAAGGTTTCAACCCAGGTACTTAAATTTATCCAAAATTTAAAAACCAATAAAAAAGGGGCCAAATGGCCCCTTTTTTATTGGTTGAAAACTAACATTTTCACTTGGTAATAAGAAAGAAAGCCGCTGCAGCTCCGCCAACCGCAAACATTGGAAGACCCACAAGCAAATGTGAGGTACCAAAGCCAAATCCTTTTTGGCGCAATATAAAATAGCCAACCCCAGCAGCTCCAGCAGCCAATGGAATAGCAGCGGTGGCAGCAGAAGCAACAGCGTGATAGTCGAAGTTCATCCCTGTGTTGAAATTTAATTACTTACAATTATCCTTCAAATTTGAAAAATGGTATGAACTTATGCGCGAAATGCTTCATATCTTCATCACTTTAAATCGAAAAAGAGTTTTCAATTTTTCTAGATTCATCATGTTGAGGTGCAATATTTGAGCTATCTCTGGAACGCGGATGTTTGCTATACCACCATTCCTGAATATTTGTATCTAAACGACGAGAAAACAAAGTCAAGATTGTTTTTGTTGGCTTAACGCCTGGTTGAATAATTTCAACAGAATATGATGGGCATTTTTGTGCAGCAATATCAGCAACAAATCTTTTCCCAATTCTTCTCCAACTAGGTTCCTTACTTCGCCATGAGAGTCTGCAACACGGCCAAGGTAATTCTTCACGGTCATAGAGTCGACAACATGGGCCTAACACCCTAAAACTAAATTGTCCTCCAATACTTGAGTGAATAGATCCATGATCTAAAAGACCTTGAACTTTATCTGTTGGTAAAACTTCTGAAATCAATTAATCTCTAAATAATTTTATTTGCGCTCATGAGCACATTAACCAGAGGTTGGCGAGAAAGAAGATACTTGGCAAGCTAAACGATAAAAATCTGGCGAAAAAATTAATATCAATACATTTCGTCTTCAGCATGGGTTCTAATTGTGCAATCTGAAGTGGGATAAGCAACGCAAATCAAAACATAACCTTTTTTTATTTGATCATCGTCTAAAAAACTTTGATCCTGTTGATCAACCTCTCCTTTTTCTAATTTAGCGACACAAGTTGAACATGCTCCTGATCGACAGGAGTAAGGAAGCTGAATATTTTGTTCACAGGCAGCATCAAGAATATATTTGTCATCAGGGATCTCGATGATTTCTCTGAGACCACTTAACTTATTAATAAAAGTGATCTTAAAAGACGTCATGAAAGTTGTTAATTTGGCAATTTTGAATTTATTTAATTTAAGGTCAGTTTTGACTCAATACCAGTAAGGCCCATGGGTACTTTGTCTTAATTTCAAGAACTTGCCAACCAAGTGAAAGAAAGAATTCTTGAAGTTCTTTAATTTGTTCAACTAATAAACCAGATAGAATGAGTTTACCTTTATTACTAATAATTTTTTCGAAACTCGGACCGAGCGATTTTATTACAGGTGCAAGGATATTGCAGAGAATTAAATCAATTTTTTTTTCGGGCATGTTCGCCTCGACTTCACCAATAGAACCAAGGAAAACATTTAAGAGGTCTTCAGGGACATGGTTTAAATCAGAATTAATTTTAGTGGCGGATATTGCCAGAGAATCGGTATCAACAGAGAAGGTGGTCTCCGCACCTAATTTCAATGCGGCTAAAGATAATATTCCACTACCACAGCCCAAATCAGCAATTATTTGACCTACTGGAGGGTCATTGTCCAAGAATTCGATACATAAACGCGTAGAGGGATGGCTACCAGTTCCAAAAGCACTACCTGGGTCTAAACGAATAATTTTTCGTTCTAGAAATTGATCAGGGACATCTAACCATGCAGGCAAAATTAAGATTGATTTTCCTACGGGATCAGGTTTCCAATTTTTTTTCCAACTTAAGCTCCAATCTTCATCTTTCACTTGTATCCATTTGCATGCAGGCAAAGTCAAGTCAAAAGGTTTTGCTAGCGAAATAAATGATTGGACTAAGATCTCTTGATCCTTAACCAACCATTCATTCAAAGGAAGCCACACAAATAGTTTTTCAGTGGAATTGTTTGATGGATCATGCTCTAAAGAGAATCTATGAATATCTAGCTTGCTCAACAGCCAATAAAAAGAATCTTCTAGCTCAACTGCAATTTCTTGCTCCAATCTTAACCAAATGATCTGAGAGTTATTCAACTCTTTATTCTGCTCAACTAACAAATTATAAAGTCACAGAATGAGCTTCGTTTATTCCTTGCATTGCAAGAATTGAGCCAAGCAACTCAGATGGGATAGGGTCATCGATACTTAAAACCATAACTGCCTCACCTCTAACGATCCTTCTTCCTACTTGCATTGAGGCAATATTAACATTGTATTTTCCAAGAAGTGAACCTATCTGACCAATAATTCCAGGCATGTCCCTATGTCTCGTAAAAAGCATATGTCTACTTGGCACAAAATTTATCGGGTACTCATCAATACTTGTAATACCGAGATCACCATCACCAAAAACAGTACCAGAAACGCTATGTCCACCTTTGTCGCTAAAACTATCCAACTGTAAAGAGCCTCGAGCAAACTCTGGGCTCAATTCATCCTTAATTTCGACGACATCAATACCGCGTGCTTTTGCTTCCAATGAAGCGTTTACATAATTAATTTTATCTCCCAATGCACTAGTAAGTAACCCCTTCAAAGTAGCAATAACTAGCGGCTGAGATGGATGTTGAGCGAATTCTCCCTGCAAACGAACTTCTAATTTTTGAATCTGTCCCCCCTGAAATTTGACTAACTAATAATCCTAACGTCTCCGCAAGTTTTAAATGTGGTTTAAGACTATCCATTATCTCTGCGCTTAGACCAGGAATATTTACCGCGCTGCGTGCAGGCAAACCCAAAAGAACATCTCTAATTTGTTCTGCAACATCAATAGCTACATTTTGTTGTGCCTCAACAGTTGAAGCACCTAGATGAGGAGTAAGGACCAAGCCTTTTTTTACAGCGCGTAGAGGAGATTTCTCAGCTAAAGGTTCTTTTGCATATACATCGATTGCAGCACCTTGTATGACATTTTCTACTAATGCATTAGCTAAATCATTTTCATTAATAATTCCGCCCCTTGCACAATTCACCAATCTTGCAGTTGGTTTCATTTTTTCTCAAAAGGTCCATATCAACTAAATTTTCTGTTTCAGGTGTCCTTGGAAGATGAAGGGTTACATAATCAGATTGCTTGAACAAATCTTCAATATCACTTAGTCGAACCTGCATTTGCTGAGCTCTTTCAGTTGAAACGAAAGGATCAAATCCTATGACTTCCATACCCATTGCATTCGCGACCTTTGCTACATGAGATCCAATCTTGCCAAGTCCAACTACTCCTAAAGTTTTCTTATAAAGCTCATTCCCTACATATTTTTTGCGATCCCAACCTCCAGAAAACATACTTGCATGTGCTTGAGGAATATTTCTAGATAATGCAAGAATCATTGCCAAAGCATGCTCTGCTGCTGCAATCGTGTTTCCACCTGGAGAATTTACAACTAAGACACCCTTTTTAGTAGCACTCGGAACATCAACATTATCAACCCCAACTCCAGCTCTACCAATGATTCTTAATTTCTTAGCCTCAGCAATCACATCTGAGGTAACTTGAGTTCCTGAACGGATCATTAAACCTTCATAATCACTAATAATATTCTTTAACTCATCTATCGAAAGACCTACTTTTTGGTCAACCTGAGCAACCTGAGTAAGAATATCTATACCTGCTTGATCAATTGAATCAGAAACAAGAACTTTCGTCATTAAAGGCGATAAACGTGCCGATCTGAACTTTAGTGATCTATTTGCTGCTGGCCAGAATTATGTTGAGCAGGATTGAATATCCAAACATTTCAAGGAGCTAATTAATGTCCACATTCGTAATCATCTCGAAAGAAAAGGAACCAGTAAAAGAGTTACTTCTCAAATTAAGAGAGGCTCAAACACCTATCCTTAATTGCGATCTTGTAGAACCATTGGATAAACAATCTAAGAATGAGGAGTCAAATCTAGACACATCTGAAGAAGTTTTTGCCAATAAATCAAATTTTAATAATATCAAGTTTCTCAATCCGAATCTTGCTCGAAAAGATCGCCAAAAAACTTTGGCATCATGGTTGATTCCCTTTGGTTTTATTGCAGGTCTAAGCTTTTCTCAAATGACAGATCTTAAAACATTCGCAGACATGGGGTTTCCAAATCAATTAGAGAAGCTCTTAGGAGGCATAGTAGGAATGATTTCAGGAGCCCTTGGAAGTTTTTTTTCGGCTGGGGGCATTAGCCAAGAAACAAATGATGATTTAAGAGCTATTAGAAAAAAGAGCGAAGGAGGTTGTTGGCTGTTAATTTTAGAATTACCAATAGAGATAGAACCACCTTGGGGGATTCTAAAAGGAATAGATAGCTTAGAAATTATAACTATAGGCAAAGAGTAATTCTAACTTAAATAATATTTAAACAAGGGGAAATGATGTTAAAAGCTAAAACCTTAGATTTAACATTATATTTATCAAAATCAAGCATTCATTTAAAAGAAAGGTTTAGAATATTCAAATATAAAACGAGAAATTTATTCTCTTTTCATGTATCTTCCGAAACAAAAGATTCTATTAAATAGCAATTTTTGCGAAGAGCTAGAGATTTTACTTGATTATGCAGAAAAGGCACTAAACGAGAGAAAACCTATATGGTCTCCTTTCGTTTCAGCACAATTAATGGAGGAAGTTAAAAAAAAATTCAATAATTTAAGTGATATAACCCTCTTTTTTGAGGGAGGATTCCCTGGTTCAGAACGTAAAAGAATATGTTTCATAAGATCTGAACAAGAAATCAACTTTCTGACTTCAAATATTCCCATAAAAGGTATTTATCTAAAAGGAAATTTCCTATTCGATAGAGCAAAACAAAATGATTTTAGAGATACCTTGCATGAGCTTGGAGTAGAAGAAGGCGCAATTGGAGACATTTGGTTAATTAGAGATAGAGGTGCCCAAGCCATTTGCTCGCAAAAATGTGCAGATTTAATTCATAAAAAAATTGGCAAATTACGAGAAGTCGAAATAGCTATCGAAGCGTTAGATCTCAATGATATGGAGATCCCTTTTAAGAGACCAGAAAAAATAATTAATACAGTTGAGGCCTCTACACGAATAGACGCAATAGCCTCTGCAGGATTTGGTTTATCGAGATCAAAAATAACGACTCAAATCAAGAAAGGCTGCCTGCGACTTAACTGGAGGCTGAATAATCAGCCCAGCAAATCGTTGAAAATTGGAGACCTAATCCATTTGGAGCACAAAGGTTCACTTAAAATCCTAGATATAGATAAAACAAAAAAGGAACGCTGGAGAATCAAATTACTAAGGCAATGATTATTAGGTCCTATTGCCTGCTAACTTCATTGAGGAACTTAGCAATTGAGGTGAAAACCGATTTGCAAGGGCGATTAGCTCAGAGGTAGAGCACTACCTTGACACGGTAGGAGTCACTGGTTCGATTCCAGTATCGCCCATTAATCAAATTTTGTTCGCTTAGATATTTGAATAAATAAAAGTAATAGAAAAGATTTAAAATTTTTACTTATCAAACATTTGATGAAGCTTAATCCATGTAAGCTCACTCTCACTCTGCTCACCCCCACCAATTAAAGAATACTCACCATTAGTTGATTCTTGTTTTTCTTTTAGTTTTAACATTTCCACGCCATCAATGTTTGCAGGCATTAAACAGAAGCAAATTCCTTTTCATCAAAACAACTTTTAAAGAATAAAGCCAGAAGTATTAATGATTCTTTAATCTTATAAAAATCAAGTTGCAAGATTTATTATTAATTTTTTACCTTTAGGACAGTAAGCATTGTAGTAAAAACGAGTAAATATCTTTGTTTAAGGATGAAAATAATGCAAGCAAAAAAATATTTTATATTAGAGAGTAGTCAAATTTTTATGCAAGCAGATTCGTCTTAAGCTAGTTAGCAATAGAAAACCTATTTACATTCAAATCTAAATTAAATTGTCAAAACAAACACAATCAAATCAAATACATATTGTCCTCGGGCTGGGCAAATCTGGTATAAGTGCAGCTAAGCTACTTAAATCAGAGGGCAAGGAAGTTTTAGTGTTAGAAAATAATACAAATGAAAAATTAATAAGTATATCTAATAAGCTAGAATCAGAAGGAATAAGTGTTATCTTACTCGATGAACAACTTAATATTAATAATTTCACGCCATGGATAGGTAAAATTGATACTATAATTGTAAGTCCAGGGATAGAATGGGAACATAAAGTTCTAAAAGAATTAAGAAGCAAAAATATCAATATTCAAGGTGAGGTAGACATGGCTTGGGAAAGATTGAATCATGTTCCTTCAATTGCTATTACTGGCACGAATGGCAAAACCACCGTAACAAATATGCTTAATCATGTTCTAAAATCAAATGGTTTAAATACTGATATGGGAGGTAATATTGGAAAGGCATTATCTAAAATCGCCTTAGAAAGTATAAACAATCAACACCAACATCTGAACTGGCTAGTTTTAGAATTAAGTAGTTATCAAATTGAAGGTTCTCCAAAAGTACAACCGTCCATCGGCATATGGACAACATTTACGCCTGACCATTTAGAAAGGCATGGTGATATAGAAACTTATTTCAAAATCAAGCGAAGTTTATTAGAAAAATCATCCATTCGAATTTATAACTCCGATGACAAATCTTTATCTAGAAAAAGAAAAGAATTACCTCAAGGAATATGGGTTGGGATAGAGGAAAGATCATCCTATAATCATCATCCAAGATTCTGGATCGATCAAAAAGGTTATATTTATGAAGAACACAAACAACTATTTCACAACTCGATACTTAAGTTACCCGGAAAACATAACTTGCAAAACCTTTTACTCGTAACAGCCGCAGCAAGAGAAATAGGTCTTGATCATACATCAATAGCTACAGCCATAAATTCATTTAGAGCAGTACCCCATAGATTGGAATATTTAGGAATTACAAAAAATTTAAGTTTTTACAATGACAGCAAAGCTACTAATTTCGACTCTTCAATAACTGGTTTAAGATCCATTCCCTCCCCGATAATTTTATTAGCTGGCGGCATACAAAAGAAAGGAGATCATCTATCGTGGTTAAAACAAATAAAACAATCTACTAACGGAGTGGTTTTATTTGGACTTAGTGCCAAAAACTTACAGAAAGTATTATTAGATTCTTCTTATAAAGGAGAAGTCATTGTCAAACACAATCTAGAAGAGGCGACAATAGCCTCTATTAATTTAGCCAGGGAAACAGCTTCCAAAAGCATATTATTATCTCCAGCCTGTGCAAGTTTTGATCAATATCAAAACTACGAAGAAAGAGGTGACCATTTTAAAGAGCTAGTCAAAAAATATAGAGATACTCAATGATCTATTTTTTCCAAGACATATAGATTTGGTCGGAGATCCACCCTTGGGGGATAATTTACGCATGATAGTTTAAATATATTCCTAAAATTTATACTTTGAACAACGACCAGTTTTCACAAAATGCTATAAGTCATAAGGAATTAAATGACTTTTTAATCAGAGCCAGAAAAAATATATCTTCATTTGATACCTCTGAAAAAAATAAATCGAAGGAAAGTCAAGAATTGATTGATTTGCTTGAAACCTGGACAGAATCAAGTCAAAAGTTACTCCTAATGATCAGCAAGGAACAAAAAGTTTTAACTGAAAACAGAAGTCCTAAATCTCTGATAGCCTTTGGGGCTATGGGAGCCCATATAAATATGGCCTTGCAAGCACTCAAAGCAACAGAATCTGACCAAGAAGGTTAAATATTAGGAAGTTTATTACATAAGAAATTAAAAGAACTAAATGTACTTTTTAAAAAATATAATTAAATATAAAATCCTTTAAAAAAAGGATTATAGGGATATCTTATTTTGTCCGAACAAAACCAAAATCCACTTGTTCTCGTTCCAGAGTCAACAGCTAAATTGATGAAGTCCATATCAGGCGAAAGTATTGGTTCGGTTGATGATTTAATTTATTGTCACCTATATGGAATTGTAGGTGACTGGTACCTTTCAGAGATATCAGAAGATAGAGAAAAAGCCTTTGGATTTCAAATAATAAATTCTGAACCTGCTTGGGAAATGGATAATTGGTTAACTAATTCCAGCAAATGGGGAGAAATACCGGTAAAAGCACTGCAAGAACTTGTTAATGAAAAATTTTTAAAAGAAAAAGATATTCGTTTTTTAATTACAAGAGATTTATTTTGGGAACCTACAAAGTTCTCAGAAATTAATCTCGATCAAAATACTCTTTTCTATCCAGGTACAACTGATAGAAGTTTATCTTGAATATATGAAACACTGCATGTCACTTACATAAATAGTTTCTAATTAAAATGAAAGAAATAGACCCCAAAAAAGATCCTCTTTATTTATTAACAAAAGCTGTTGAGAGAGGGGATCCTCAAGTTGGACAAAAAGTAAAAGATCGACTTGATAAATCAGATGATCCTTCAGAAATGAGATATTTAGAAGGATTACTTATACTACTAGGAGAGAAACCAGGAGAACTAGAAGATCCACCCGACGTCGAAGATGATCCAGATGAGTATTGGCAAGAGAATGATTACTTTGAGGTTTAAATTAAAGCGATAGCAACTCCAACAAAAGATAAAAAAGAGTAAAAAATTGTTAATTTATTTATTTCATCTCCCTCTCTCTTTGAAATAAAAAGTGCAAAAACAGGAGAAAGACTTAACAAAGTCCAACCAATACCTATAGGCAAAAATTTAAAAACTATTTGTTGAAATAGTATTCCAAAATTAGTACCAATTAAGGTTGATAAAATTAAATTTGAATTCTTATTTTTAGTTATTGATCTATTATTTAGAAGCTCAATAAAATCCTTTTTGAAAATGAAAAATAAAAACATCGATGCTGATAAAAGTCTTATTTCAGATGTTTGTAATGGAGTTAATGTAGAGCTGATCAAAATTATCCTTGATAATAAAGCTGCAAAAACTGCGCAAAATACCGATCCCAATGCGCACAGAATACCAAGAATATTTGTTTCGCTAGTTCCCTTTTTTTGAAATGTGTTTTGACGTACAATCATCAGTAAAGAAAAAGATACAATTAGAGATCCTATCCATACTCTTTGAGGATATATCTCATTAATACTGAATGTTCCTAAAGTAGTCGCAATTATTGGTGTTAGTGCTTCAAATGAGAGAGTTTTTCTAGTCCCTATTATTTTCAATGAATTTATGTACAAGGTATCCCCTATAGAAATACCAACTATTCCACTTATAACCAAAACAAATATAGAGGTTAAATCAGAAACCCAATTTATTGTTAGGGCAACTGGTAAAAAGAAAATTGAAGCAAGAACATTTTTATAAATATTGATTTGCCTAGGTAGCAAGTTTTTAGATTCTCTACGCCAAACAGAACACGCAAAAGTCCAAGAGAATACTGCAGATATAGCCGCGATAAAACCAATCATATTTATCTTTTTGGATAAATAAATTTTAAAAGAATTAAATTTTCGTCAATAGTTTACGTAGTTACTAACTAAAATAAACTTATTTTCTAGTTAACTAACTACTTCTTTTCATTCTGGCTTGTTTTTCTTACTATTTAAATTAAGTTTGTCATCACTCCAAACTTCTAATACATCAGGGAAGTGCTTCTCCATGCATAAATCGCAAATTCCATGACTAAAACGAATATCTGCAATTTTTGAAAGGTATTTTTCTAAGTGCTGCCACTCTCCATCAGAATCCCTAACCTCTTTACAATATGAACAGGTTGTTAAGATACCCTCAGTGTTATGCATATGGGTAAGAGCATCAAGAAGACGAATAGATCTTTTACGAAGTTCTAATAAAGTAACAACCTGTCTAGACAATGCCTCCATAATTTGATGCTGTTGACCAGACAAATGTCCAGGCTTTCTATCAATCACGCAGAGAGTTCCTATTCGCTGATCATTAGGGGTTTGCAATGGAAACCCAGCATACAAACGAATTTTTGGTTCCTCAACCACCAAAGGATTTGATTTAAATCGCTCATCCAACAAAGCATCCTCAACAATCAACGGCTCAGGGCTTGCAATAGCATGAGCACAAAAAGAAACGTCCCTTGATGTTTCTTTCGTCTCAAACCCACACATTGATTTAAACCATTGTTTATCTGTATCAACCAGACTCATTAAAGAAATAGGAGCTCCACAAGTCAAAGAAGCAATTTTCGTTATGTCGTCATAACATTGCTCAGGTTGAGTACCTAAAATTCTATACTCAGCAAGAGCTTTTAATCGCTCTTCTTCTTTGCTTATCTTTGGGGCACCAAAACCCAAAACATTTTCCTAGCTATATAGTTTAAGAATAAGTAATCCTTAGCAATAAAAATGAATCTCTTCTCAATAAGACATAATTAAGTTTTTACAAGAAAACCTTAAAAACTTTAAGAAAAATCAAAACCAAAAAACTTACTAGTTAATCTACAGAATCTAGCTTTTCGGCCATTTTTTGCTTTTATATAAATCTTATAAGTACTGATATATTCTTCTAAAAGGTTTTTGTAGTCCTAATTTTAAAACTACTTTTAGTTATCAAATTATCATCACTAATATCTAGCCCTTTCACACTAGAGATCTGCCCTTTCAAGCCCTCTAATTGAAGTTGATCAATCATCTGCTGAATAACCTGGCTTTCTACTAATTTCTGATCAATCATTTCTGGAGTCATTTTCTCAAATAATTTACCTGCTTTAGAGGCAACCACATCTGATGCATTAGTAATTTTGAGAAGAATCATAATTAAAGCAAAACTTAGAAAATTGAAATTCAATTCAATTTATTAATAAATAAATATTATATAAATTTATACTTCAGCCAATATTAAAGAATTATGGAAATGTAATTCAACTAAGAATCAATATAAAAATTTGGATTAAGACCAAGCATATAAAAATCCAAAGCAATGTCATTCCTATTTTATTGTGGAAGGAACCTTTCTTATAAATTGATGGACCTGACTCACAATCCCTTGTCATTATTAAAAGTAAAACAATCTAAAAATAACATAGCAATAGATTTGCATTTTGATTGCTCACGCAAACAAGCAATACAATTGAAAATCAAAATTTAAAAAATTAAGAAATATCCACAAAAACAAAATAAATATTACATAATAATATATTAAAACTTAAACATTAATTTTTTCTCTTAATATTAAGTAAATGGACTTTGAACAAACAAGAAATTTAATTGGAAGAATATTAATCTCAGCTATATTTATTTATGCAATTCCTGGTAAGATATTAAATTTCGAAAGGACGGTCGAGGTTATATCAAATAAAAATATACCTCTTACTTTAGCACCATATTTATTGCTTTTGGCAATCATTTGCTTGGTTTTTGGTTCAATCCTTTTCATCTCGGGATTCAAGCAAAAATTAGGCGCATATCTTCTACTAATCTTCATCGTACCAACAACTTTTATATTTCATTTTTCTCCTTTCCAAGCAAAAGCTGTTCTAATGAATGTTGGCCTTATTGGAGGTTTATTACTCGGTTTAAATAATCTTAAAAGGAACTCACTTAAAGAGATTTTTAATAATCAAAAAATTAAAAAACAATAATATATCTACTTATTTTTAAATTTTTGTTTGATGCCAATTCAACTTAATCTCAATAGAGTTCTCTAGGTTACGCTTTACGGGACAATCTTCAGCTATCCTTTGAAGGATTTTATACTTTTTAGAGTCTATAGAAGATGGCATATATATTTCTAAATTAATGGTCTTTATTTTTCTTAGTCCATCTTTTGTCATTATTTTATAAACATCAATCTGAATATTTCCAAGTTCCCATCCTCTACGTTTTGCCTCAATAGCCATAATCGTTATTACACAAGTTCCCAAAGAAGATGCTAACAAATCAGTTGGTGCAAAATCTTTTCCTTCGCCATCATGGTCTTTCGGTGCATCAGTATGAATCACACTCCCTGAAAAGCAATGCTTTGCTTCAGTGCGCAATTCCCCAATATATTTGCAACTAATTTTTATAGAGTTGGAAAAAGTATCTGTTGAGTTTTTGATTTGAAGGCCTCATCGTTACTTTATTTTACCGAATTTATTCGCTAATCAAGTATCAAATAAGTTCCTTTTATCATAGACAAAACAACTATGATGACAAATAAAAAATAATATGATTTCACAGAAATATTCTCTCATTCTTAAGTAAATGATTTTTATTTCATTTTTCCTTAGTTTACTTATTGCTCTTAATCCTTCACCAAGTTTCGATTGTGATGGGAACAGATTAACTGCCGTCATCAGAAACAACTTAAATGGAGATTTTTCAATAACAGATGATATTTCCAATATTGATGAAGGAGCATTTATAGTTCTTAATTGGCGCGATATCAACCTTATGCTCCCAGTATCTTTTAAGGTCGGTGAAATATCTTTCACAGACAAGAAATGGTTATGGAGTTATAAGGATGAAAAAAATGGATTAAGAATGGATGAACCCAGATTTGCTCAACTTTTACCTAATGGAGATATTCAAGAATTTTCTTGTCAAGCTATTTACCCAGAGGACATGGTTTCGTAAAGAAAGTCTTAAGCAGGAAATAATCAAGACATGTTATGGCTAGGTATTAAGTAGCTGAAAAAACTTAAATGACTGTATCAAGATCAAAGAATTTTGTATTTGTAGATTCAAAGCAAAATATAAATAAAAAACAAGTTTTTATTTTTGGATCAATAATTGCAAGTAGTTGCTTAGGTGGTGCATTTTTAATCGCACTTTATATTGAATATCTTCATAATCCAGCTTTTCACAATTTTGTTCAATCAAGAGGGATATTCCTATGAAGCTTAAGTTAATCGATGCTAGATATTCCTTCTAAAAAAGCTCCCAAAGAATAGGAGCTTCTTATTTAGAAAATTTATAGATGTTTTTTCTGATTAACCAGCCAATTGATCCATTTTCAATGACTGACGATTAGAAACCAAATATGTGAACATCAATAATATGTTCTCGATTTGAATAACTTTTCGACAGTTAAACAAAACCAGGAATAATTTGGCCTGTTGTTGCATATGCACCGATCAAAGCAATACAACCAAATAGCGCTGCATACCCGTTAAGCCTTTCTGCGGTTACCTTTTCAGGGTCAATGTTTCTTGTGATGTTTTCTTTAGTAGTCATTACACAACTCCAGGAATAAGTTGGCCAGTAGTTAGGTAGATACCTGTTAGAAGTACGAAAGCCATCATTGCTGGTCTGCCGATGCTTCTTTCCAAGATTGTCTTGTTAGATGGTTGCATGATTAAAATTTTAGAAAATACCAGGAATTATTTGTCCTGTTGTTGCATATGCGCCAAAGGCTGCAACGAAGCCAAGCATTGCTGCCCAACCATTAAACTTTTCTGCTTCAGGAGTCATTTGGTAATGAATCGAATATGTAAAGGAATGTAACGAACTATTGTATGTTGTTGATGGTGGGCAACCGAACATAATAGTAAAAATTATCAAGTGCATTAGAAAAATCTATATAAAAACAAAATCTGAGTGCTTGTATTTTCTTTGAAACAATTAAGGATCACTATAATAATTAAAAAATTTAATCAATAAGGAATTTGTACGACCCTTCGATTGGACAAGATTCACTCACCATCATTGATGTTGTAGGAGTATTAATAGGACATGTCCTTTTTGGAGTCTCTGCTACTCTTTTAATTGATTGGAGTTGGATCCCCTTAAGTTCTCAACAAAGAAAAACTGGTCGATCACTAAAACAAATTAAAAGAAACTGGGGCTGGGATGAAAAACCCGATAAAAATGATGAGCTTCATACCTAGAAAATAGAAAATCCTTAGTAAATACAACGAGTAATCTTTTAATCCCTAGTTAGGTCAAATCATTTGCTTTGATTAGTATCATATCATCTGCAAATTTTTAAAAGATCTATTAATAATAGGTAAAAGTAGTTTTCAATTCAGACGATCCTTTTTGTGATTGCCAACTTGAATGCTCTCTACTATCAAAAAAATATTACCCTTAAAAAAATGGAATTAAAAATTAGATCTTGGAAAATTATTTATCTGTGTTTATTGCTTATTACAATAGCTATAGATAATTATAAATAATTTGTGTTTCGAAAATATATTTTTTTTAGTTTATTAATATCTTTAATTGACTAAAATAATTCATAAATTAATTTTTGCGCTAAACAATGAAATGACAGGTGAAGATTGTACTCATCTATTTAAGTCTGCCTATGAAAATAGATACACATGGGAATCAGATTTTTCAGGTTATGAAGGAAGATGTTCATGGACAGATGGCAACAGAGAAGTAGAAGGAAACTTTTGCTTGGGACAAGATTTAAAAGCTACTGTTCACGATATAGATGACGAAGAAATAAACAAAGCAATTTTTTCACAACTTTGGGAAGTTGCCATTCATCGAGTGAGAAGATCATTTGAACAAACCCATGGTAAAAATACTTTTACCATGGGGGATACGAATGAAATCGGCTTAGAAGTTATAGTTGGAGGGAAAAACAAAGGTGACAAATATAGAGTCAAAAATGATGTAGTTACAATGGTTTATAGGAATATTCATGGGAATCTAATAATTATTCTCACTGAGGATGTCATTCATACTGGCAATGGCTACTTAAGCAAGAGTTATTCCAGCCAATATCTTGATCCAATTTCAAAAAAAGATTTAAAGGGAAAAAGCTTTTACAAAGATACTTTCATACCTTTATTCAAAGGAGGGCCTTGGGTTTTATCTTCCAGAGCTATACATCAAGAATCTTCAAAAGGTTCAGCAATGAATAGACAAGTATTTTCTTTTTCGGAGTTAAAAAGTCTTGGTACAAAGTAAGTTAAGAAAACTAAATCTTAGCGGCAATAATGATTTTCATAAAAATATCTAACTAGATGAAAACCGGGATTTATAAATTAACTAATTTCGATTATTAATAAATGGCAAGGACAAGAGGTTTACAAAAGCTTATTAATTTTTCCCTAATCATGTTTTTCGTAAAACACCACACTTATCCTTCTTAGATGCAGGCGTAAATGTATCAAAGGGGCCGATGTTTATCATCACAAAGATGCCATATCTCCCCGTGGTGACAGTGATTTTGAGCATTATTAATTCATCATCAAATTTGACACCATTTAGTGATTGAAGGTAGTCGAAAATTCACTCTTATCAACCCTAAAGGGGATGAGCTACTCCATGTTATTTTTCAGTAGAGCAATGGGTGCACTTCAAATACTAATTAGCAAATAGCCCCTATCAAAGTCAGATTAAAAAGGTAGTGATCCTTGAAAAATCTTCAAGTAAGATAATCATCGCCTGTAAAAATAATGCAAATTATTGCTTAGTTGCTTTTTTATTTGTTTGTAAATTCCTATTTCGTTTTAGCCAGATCAGCCTTGTCTGGATTAGGGATACTGAAATGAGTTAGCATTTCATGAGAATCATGAGAAATTCAAAAATATTGAAACCTTATACATAACTAACTATTCATTTTCTACTTGAAACTCTTTTAATGAGTCTCCGTAATAACTCATAGCCAATTGAAGCAAGACCCAATTCATAGCTCTTGACATTGTTATCTCGAAATGACTTCAAATTAAAGATGGCTTATATTTCACAGCCTTGCCATGAGTAATTATTATTTTTAAAGGATTTATAAATAATACATTAATAATTTAAGATCAAATCAATATTGAATTTGGTTATCAAATCAAGTAACGATAAGTAATTATTCAGAGCATTTGTTCATTTTAAATATAAACTTTGCTCATAAAGCAATTAAAGGTATTGCATGGTTTTTCTATCGAATCCACAGGTTTGGCACTTGCCTGGCACTTGGTCTGAGAAACCTATTGATGGCCCTTACTTAGGTATGACTTCAAGTCAATTAAGTTGGGTGGCTGCATCGATTTTGGTAACCTTATTGATGGCTTTTAGTATTTACATCCTTAAGACGAGCCAGTCAATGCGAAAAAGAAGTTCTTAGAATATTAAAATAATTAGAATGACTGACTCGGTAATTAATATTTTATGACATATTTTATTTTATATTTTGCTGGAATAGCCTCAATTTGGTGGGTTTATAAAGTTGGATGGACTGAAGCTCTAAAGACCATTCTCAGTGTTTTAATTCCTTCTTTATTAATTATTCTTTTTAATGTCAAAGCAGGACGACTAATATTCAAAAATCCCACAGTTGGGATAATAAGTGTTCTTCCTACCGCAATTTTTATTTATCGAGGATCAAAGCCTCTCGTATTTGGAATTAATAGTTGGATAGATAGGAAAAGAAACGAATTTGTTTATTCACAAGAAGTGGTTGATGCGGAAGTGGTTTCTAAAGAGGAAGCATAAATTTAGATTTCAACAACGTAGTCATAGTGAGAGATCTGAAGAGAAGAAAACTCTAAACCCCTTTATTTGGATCTATTTCCCATCGTAGAAAAGTAAATTCTATTTTGAATCTCAAAAAAATTAGGAGTTTCTTTATTCTTTTATTAGTTATATTTGTTGAACGCTTTGGATAAATGGCAATAATGAAGTGATTAATCATTCAACCATGACAGATAACGAGCCAAAGTGGGATTACACCACCAAAGAAGGAAATTTTGCTGCAGGAGCAGCCGTTGTTGGAGGGAATTTACTAGTTCTTATTATTTACATTCTCTATAGAACAGTTCCCTCTGTTCACCATTTTATTATTGGGAGATAACTCAAACTTTTCCTGGAAAACTACTTAATTATTGGAGAGCAGAATTCTCAGTATCTTCGGTTAGTTGTTGATTGCGACCAGATAAAAGTCAATAAAAAAGCCATTCCAATTAACGGAAGAAGAGTTTTAATCAAGCCAACTAGAACCAAAACCCCTATTCCGGCAGAGCTATAAATTGCCCATTTAGGGATATATCTACCTGCTCTACTCCCTTTATTACTTGAAGGAGGAATTACTTCTGGATCAATAGTCATTTCAACTGAAAAATAATCAAGCTTTAATCAGAATAAATTCATTCAAAAGGAAAACAAGCCCCTAATGGAGACTTTAATAATGAGAAATTTTTGCTAACCATACCCACCCATATCTAAGTTTAATGAAGCATCTATGTTTTTTTTAGTTTCTTCAAATAATCCCAAAAAAATCCATGCTATTAATGAAACAAGTCCTATTAGCAAAGACAAGATGGCAAAAGTAAATTTCCCTAAAAAAAGAACTGTAATAGATGTTGTTATGAAAATTAAAGAAAAAATTAGATAAGTATTGGCAGGGATTTTTTTAGTAACTCCATAATTCATCTATTAAAAAATATTTATTAAAAAGGAAACTCAGATTTTATCCATAAGGCAGAAATAACTTTCATAAGTAACCACATAACTAAAGCGCCCTCAACAAAGCCAAACCAATAAAGGGCGTAATTAGATATCCCCATTTCTTTTTGAGCACGTTCAACAAATGATTTATGCCATTTAATCAACTTCACAATTCATCTGTATACATAAAATTATTATAGTTAAAAGCAGCAAATAACAACTTTTTCAGGACAAGAGCATCTCTTATTCTTGCGAGATATTTGTCTATTCCAAAGTTCTTGTACCAACGAACTAAAGTAAACATAATAATTTTATTGATTCAATAGCTACGAAAATGAGTCATTTAAAACCTTTTAAAATATCAGTCCAGGGATTTAACTAATTCAGGGAATGTTAATAGGCATATAAATAATAGAATCTTATTCTAACAATATGGATATATTAATATGCCTGAAATTATTATGGGTATGAATTGATCTTAAATCATCAATGCGCATATAAGTGAGCTTTCTCTGAAACTTTGAATCAGAATTACACTACACATAAATCTTCCATTGAAATACATATGAACCAGGTTATATACTCCCATCCCCATCCTGTGGCTTGAGTCGAACTACGGTCTTCATAGGCAAATCGGACGATTGAGGAGTAAAAGCTACCTCGCTTTCCCAATATCAAAACTCAAGAAAATCAATGGTTACAATTTGGTCTAAATCTGTTTTTCGTCGTCATAAGAAAAATTACGTTGTTATTAGGCTAGCTCAGACAACTCACTTAGCTCAATCCATCTATCCTCATGCTCGTGTATAGCTTCAATAAGCTCTGCTAACTGATGACTAATTTCACTAATATCTTCATCACTATCAGTTATTTTTTTTTCTAAAAATATTTTCTGTTTTTCTAACATAGGGAGTTTAAGATCTAGTTCTTTTAATTCTCTAGCTTCTTTAAAACTCAATTTTCTGACAGTTTGTTGAGGGTTTGATTTTTTTTCTGATCCAACCTTGTTATGTGAATTATTAACCATCTGATCTCGTTCTTTGGCTTCTTTATTTCGCTCAACTAATATTTTTTGTTCCAAAAATCGAGAGTAATTACCTTCATATCTTCGTAAACGACCATTTTCAAAATGAAAAATTCGATCAATAGTTCGATCAAGAAAATATCTATCATGCGATACGACTACGACACAACCTTTGAAGTCCTCTAGAAAATCCTCTAATACACTTAGTGTTTGTATATCTAAATCATTTGTAGGCTCATCAAGCAACAATACATTGGGAGCTTGTATGAGCATTTTACATAGAGCAAGTCTTCTTTTTTCTCCTCCTGAAAGTTTAAGTAGAGGACTATGTTGCTGACTCGGTGGAAACAGGAATTTTTCTAAGAGTTGTGATGCGGTTATTTGTTTTCCCCCATGTTCAATTCGTAATGCAGCTTCCTCTACGAATTCGATAACTTTGCGCTGTTGGCCTCCCCCTTGATTTAAATCATTTGTATGTTGGTCGAGATAGCCAATATGAACGGTTTCTCCAAGTTTTATTTTCCCACTAGTAGGCAATCTTTTACCTGCAATTAGATCTAAAAGAGTCGATTTACCACTTCCATTTGGACCAATGATACCTACACGATCCTCAGGACTAAAGCTATACGTGAAATCATGTAAAAGATCCAAATTTTTTTCTTTATCATTTAAAGAGAGTCCTACACCTTCAGCTTCAATTGCGATCTTTCCAATTCTTCTACTCAATGAATTCATTTCTAATTTAGCTTGGACATGATTTTTAGGTTTCGCTTGCATTTCAGCAATCCTTTGAATACGTGCTTTTTGTTTTGTACTTCTTGCTTTAGGACCTTGTCTTAACCAAGCTAATTCCTTTCTTAAAACACCCTGAAATTTTTTCTTTGTAGATGCCTCTGATTGTTCTTGTTCAACTTTTTGTTGAAGAAATTGGCGATAATTTCCGGAATACTTGCGAGCTTCTCCATTATTGATTTCAACCATCCGAGTAGTAATACGATCAAGAAAATATCTATCGTGAGTTATCAAGACAAGAGCGCCGTCATAATGGTCTAACCAATTTTGTAGCCATTCTACTGCAGATGCATCAAGGTGATTGGTAGGTTCATCAAGAAGCAAGACATCTGGTTGAGATACAAGTGCAGCGGCGAGTCCCACTCTTTTGCGGTAACCACCAGAAAGCTCTTTTACTGGCTTATCTAAATCTTTTATACCTAGTCTTCTTAGAACATCTTGGCATTGTTGTTCTAAATTCCATGCCCCAGCGACATCCATAAGTTCACTTGCCTGACCAAGTTTTTTCAAAAGATCTTCATCTTCTTGGTTTTGAGCAATTTTTCTACTTAGCTGACTGAAATTAAGTAATAATTTTCTTTTGTCTCCACACCCTTCAAGAACTTCTTCCAAAATACTTTTGTCACTGTTGTAACTTGTTTCTTGCCCAACTAAAGATATCCGCAAAGATGATAAACATCTCCTTTCTCCTTCCATCAATGGTTCTACTCCTGCAATGACTCTCAAAAGTGTTGACTTCCCAGATCCATTGGGACCAATCAAACCAAGTCTCTCTTTTTTATTTATATGAAGATCTAAATTTTTAAAAAGATTTTTTATTCCAAAGTCTGTAGAAGCATTAACAAGACTAATCAACACAGCTTACGTCCTCTTGTCCATAACTAAAGCCAACTCATAAATATTACCCCCCTTAGTCCTCATGATCTTTTTCAAAACTTGAATATGAAATTTATAAATAAATTCTGTCATTACTTAATAGCCATACATTCTATTTCAACACTTACTTCAGCTAGGAATATATGATTAGTTGCAAGAGCAGAAAGCATAAACAAGAAACTTAGCGAAAGAAATTGCAGTACTGCTCTACCCTTGAGCTACCCTTCCAAAATCTTTTAAGCCTAGTGACCTTGCGGCATCACCACCATTAATTTCGACTGCATGGTATCGTCCACAAATATTCTTGGTTTCATAAATTCGATCATCAGACTTAACAGCCATCGGAGACATAAAAGCAAAAGATAGAGCCATGAAAAAGATACGGTTCATTATTTTATTTATGAGATAAAAAACTTTAGAGCCTTTTAAGAGTAAGATCTTAAATAATTATTTATACATGTAAGAATAAGGATGAATTTTTTAGAGAGAGTTCTTTCAAATTACATTCTGGCTTGGAGTCAGATTTTCAATTACAAAGATAAAACAAGTAGAATACCTTTTTGGCACTTTTTTATCCTTGATGGATTAATAGGAACTGTGGTTTCAATTCTATCTAATGACACCCTTGCTAATGATCCAAATGATTTTTATACCCTCTCTGAGGGATATGATTGGAGTTATTTGTATAGCATTCCATCTTTTTTAGTTTTTATAGCTTTATTAATCAGAAGGCTAAGAGATATAGGCAAGGAAAACCTGGTTTTATGGGCATTTTGTTCTTTTATTCCTTTCTATAATCTTTATATATTTGCTCAGCCTTCCTCTAA
The DNA here is from genome assembly GCA_003280265.1 of Prochlorococcus sp. AG-363-G03. Classification (GTDB taxonomy): domain Bacteria; phylum Cyanobacteriota; class Cyanobacteriia; order PCC-6307; family Cyanobiaceae; genus Prochlorococcus_B. The sequence continues at coordinate 28,822 of QCFJ01000011.1, forward strand.
AAAATAATCATTTCCTACCTTTAAAAGTCCGAGGATAAGGAATATTAAGGGCATTAAACCTTTTCAATTTTTTACTACGCCTATAAAGCTTATAAAACAAGTCAAAAAGTGTCGAAACTCCAAACCAAGATAGAATACAACTTATAAATATCCGCGCCCCTTCAGTCGATGCGAGCCAATAGATAATAGGATCAACTATAAGATTAATACTAATTATAAAACCAATAAACAAAGAGAAAGTCAGACAAGCTATTACTGATAAAGCTCTGATTATTTTTTTTGTATTGTAATTTTTCATACCCAAATGTTTAAAATCCTATTAGGAATCCATATTTTCTATTCTCAAGCAATATAGATAGTAAAGGAATTTTAATGTAATAAAAGTTGATTCAGCTTTTATATTGTATATATAATTCACAGATCAAAAGTAGAAATTAAAAGCAACTACTTTTAGTAGACATATACTACAAATAACTATTAGACAGCAATATGGCAATCAGGCAAGGGGCTTACGTAATTCATCTAAGCATTAAAACTACTCATACCAAAATTTTTGGAAGTTTACAAACTGGTCTCAGAGGGTAATTTAGATTAGCTACTTTTAGCAGATTGCATTTCATCAATCTGTCGAAGAAACGATGTCAGACCTTATATGTCATAGGTCTAGAAGAACTGATAAACTCAATACTAGAGATCAGTTAGCTATTTATCAAGAATACAGAGAATGGATCAAAATATAAAGAATAAAAACCTTGTTCCACAGAACATACTCTTTACAAATACATCTACTTTTGGGAAAACTAATCAATAAAAAGAAGACCTAGCTTTAAATTTTACAAAGTTACTAAACTTTTTCAGCTCTTATACTTACTCACAAATCATTTATAAAGATGAAATTAACTATTAGATAATTAAGAGTTAACCTAATGCAGATTCATCATCAGAAATTGATCTGGTTGATTTAAGCTTATTCATTTATAAATAAAGACAAATATTCTATCTTTAGAAGATATTTAAACTCAAAAAATACGCTTTGAAGTTTCAACGGGCTTTATTTGTGAGATCACAACTTTGAATGAAGAAAAAGTAAAAGATTTTCTTTAATTGTCTGGGAAATAGAAAAATTTGGCGAAAATCAAATTTATTAATCAAAAAAAATTATGCGTCGCTTGGTATCAGGAATAGTTGGTCTAGCAGCTCTATTAGCTGGTTGTGCGACAACAAATCAAAACAATAGTTCTAGACTTAACCTGATAAAAAATCGCAACGAGTTAATTTGTGGAGTAAGTGGGAAGATTCCGGGATTTAGTTTTCTGAAAAGTGATGGTAGTTATGAAGGACTAGATGTGGATATATGTAAAGCATTTGCTGCTGCATTTATAGGAGATTCGGAAAAAATCCAATACAGGACTCTAACTGCAGCAGAAAGATTTACAGCTATAAAAACTGGGGAAATTGACCTTTTATCAAGAAATACCACTTTCACTCTCAGTAGAGATTCCTCAGGAGGAAATGGGTTAACTTTTGCACCAGTTGTTTTCCATGATGGGCAGGGATTGATGGTTAAGAAGGAAAGTAAAATTAGTAGCCTGAAAGATCTTGCAAATAAATCTATATGTGTAGGCTCAGGCACAACCACTGAGCAAAATATAAATGATGCATTCGAGAGTGCCTCGCTGCCTTATACACCAATCAAATATCAAGACCTTAATCAAGTAGTTGCTGGTTATTTACAGGGTCGTTGTTCAGCCATGACTTCTGATCGTTCACAATTAGCAGCAGCCAGATCTGGTTTTAAAAATCCAAAAGAACATATTATTCTAGATGATGTATTAAGCAAGGAGCCACTTGCTCCAGCCTCCGATGGCCAAGATCAGAAACTAGCTGATGCGATGAGATGGGTTATCTTTTCCCTAATATCAGCAGAAGAGCAAGGGATAACAAAGTCAAATATTGATGAAAAAGTACAACTTGCAAAAAATAATCCTCAATTAAAACCTTTAAGAAGATTTCTAGGTATTGATGGAGGCCTAGGAGAAAAAATTGGTCTTAGCAATGACTTCGTAGTTAAAGTAATTAGCTCAACTGGCAATTATGGCGAGATTTACGAAAGAAATTTAGGTCAAAATAGCGAGGTACCTATTCCAAGAGGACAAAATGAGTTATATAACAAAGGAGGTGTACATATTTCACCACCATTTAACTAAAAATAATTTGTTACGGGAATGAAAATAAATCAAAAAATATTTTTTCAATTAGGGACAACTATTATCTTTTTTGGTTTGATTGGGATACTAATTAATAATTTGACAATAAATCTAATAAGAACAGGTCTTGGTTTTAATTTTAGCTGGCTTTTTAAACCAGCGAGTTTTGCTTTAGCGGAACACCCCTTACCTTATACCTCCTCAGATAGCTATGCTTGGGCATTATTTATAGGTTGGCTTAATAGTCTAAAAGTAATAGTCTCATCATTATTATTAGCTACTTTATTGGGAATACTTGTAGGCTTTGCAAGAACTGGTAAAAACTCATTACTAGGGCTTATTTCAGCTGGGTACATTACAATTATTCGCCAAACCCCTCTTTTACTTCAACTTATGTTTTGGTATTTTGTTGGTTTTCTAGGCTTAAAAGATAATGTATTAATCCAGATAAAAGATATATTTATAATTTCAAATGAAGGAATAGAGTTATCAGGGTTCAACCTATCTTCAGAGTTTTCAGCATTGTTACTTGGTCTAAGTATTTTCGCAAGTGCGTATATAGCAGAAGTGATTCGTGGAGGGATACTTTCTGTTCCAAGGGGGCAATGGGAAGCTTATAGAAGCTTAGGGCTCTCTGAAAGAAAAGGTCTTATCAGCATCATAATTCCACAAGCGTTACCAGCAATCATTCCAGGATTAACAAGTCAATATCTTAATCTTGCAAAGAATAGTACCTTAGCGATAGCAGTTGGTTACTCAGATATTTATGCAATAAATGATACTATTATTAATCAAACTGGAAGAGCAATCGAATGCTTCCTTATATTGCTTACTAGTTTCTTATTATTAAATCTATTAATAAGTAATAGCATGGAAATTATTAATAGGATAATTATTAACTCTAGAAAACATAACTAATTCATACTAAATATGACTTTAATTATATATCTATTTCAAAGACTAAGAAAAACTTTGTTTTCAAGTTTATCCAATAGCATTATTAGCCTAATCTTCATATTGATTATTAGTTTAGTTTGTCTAAATACGTTTAAATGGCTTATATTTAAAGCTAATTGGGCAGTTGTCACATCGAATCTTCCTTTGTATGCATTTGGTAGCTTCCCACCGAATGAACGATGGAGGCCTACAACTTGGATTATTATTCTCTTTTCACTCAGTATCATTACCATTTTTGGCCCTGGATGGAAATGGCTACGCAAAAATCTTTTAATAGCATGGGTAGGAACTATACCCCTAGGCCTTTATTTACTTTATGGGGGATTTGGATTATCACCTATCATGAGTAGACATTGGGGAGGATTAACTCTAACTATTCTACTAACTGCTTGTAGTTCATTTTTATCATTACCATTGGGAATAGTCTTAGCACTTTGCCGTCAAAGTTCATTACCATTAATTCAGAAGCTAAGTTCGTTCTATATAGATGTAATGAGAGCAGTCCCTCTTATTGCTGTACTTTTCTTTGGTCAACTATTAATACCTTTATTTCTTCCAGTAGAAATAGAAGTTGATCGTGTTTGGAGAGCTATCTTTGCATTCACTCTTTTTGTCTCTGCCTACATAGCAGAAGATATTCGTGGCGGATTGCAGTCAATCCCTAACACCCAAATAGAAGCAGCTAATAGTCTTGGCCTTAATCAATTCCAAATCATCCAATTGATATTGATACCTCAAGCCTTACGTATTGCATTACCTGCTTTGACTAACCAATCCATCGGACTTTTTCAAAATACATCTTTAATGGCTATTTTAGGATTAGTGGAGTTACTTGGTGTAGGCAGAAGTATCCTGGCTAATCCAGAATTTATTGGTCAATATATTGAAGTTTATGTTTGGCTAGCATGTGTCTATTGGATGGTTTGTACAATCATGGCTGTTCTAGCAAGACATCTTGAACAAAGAATGACCATTAACCAAGCTAATTTTTGATAATTCATGGAACCTATTGTTGTTGCAAAGAATCTCACTAAGTCTTACACAAAAGGATTACGAGCTCTTGATAATGTTTCTCTGACAGTTAATCAAGGAACAGTCCTAGTGGTAATGGGTCCCTCTGGCTCAGGGAAAAGTACTCTGATTCGAACCTTTAATGGTCTTGAAACTTTTGACACAGGAGAACTGAATGTTTTAGGAATAACAGTTAATTCCACTCATGATGAAAAGAAAATCCAAAAAATAAGAAGAAGAGTAGGAATGGTTTTTCAACAATTCAATTTATTCCCTCATCTATCAATCCTTGAAAATATCACTCTCGCTCCAATAAATGTGCAAAAACGTCGTCAAATTGAAGCGGAAGAATATGGCATGTATCTCTTAAATCAAATGGGAATAGATTCACACGCGAAAAAATACCCAAGTCAACTTAGCGGAGGGGAACAGCAACGAGTAGCCATAGCTAGAGCGTTAGCATTAAAGCCTGAGTTGCTTCTATTTGATGAACCCACTAGCGCTCTAGATCCAGAAAGAATCAATGAGGTACTCGATGCGATGAGAAGACTTGCTGAGCAAGGCATGACAATGGTTGTAGTCACACATGAAATTGGTTTTGCTAAAGACGTAAGTGATCAAGTTTTATTTATGGATTCAGGTAAAGTCATAGAAACATCTCCTCCAAATATTTTCTTTTCCAATGCAAGACACGAGAGAAGTAGAAAATTTCTAAATCAACTTGATAAACATTAGCAATTGCTAAATCATAATAAAACGAAAAGGAAGATCTAAACAAAAGAGTGAAAGAGTAAAGAGTTCAAAGTGTGGGAAGTTTTTACCTTACAAAAAATTGTAAATATTTTGTTGATTAAAGCAGAGGAGAAAGTAGATAATTAAAACAAAAAATCTACAAAAGGTAGATTTTATACTTATATGTAATTAACAAGAAAAAATGCAATAAAGATAATTTGATTAGGCTGAAAGAGTCTAGTAACACTGATTCTTCAAAAATTTATAAGTCTATGTCTAGCGATAAGTTTTATTAGCTTCAAAGGTTAGGTAATGTTTGGAGAGAAGCAAGCGGAATAGAATAAATCCGTCAACACTCTGCTCAACACTGCATTTCTGCTGAGATCCCATAGCAGCAAAGAAAAACAACTATTGGCTAATGACAGTTAAATAGCGGTGCAGAAACAAGATATGAACTCCTTCTTGGATTAGCTGAATCAGCAGAAAACAAAGCTCTATTTACTGAGATGCCTGGTTTTGGTTAATGTGAAAACTGAGATTCATAATAGAAAGAAATCAGTAGTGTAGAAAAAAACCACTTTCTAAGATAATTTCAAAAAAAAAAAAAAACACACACACAACGGTAACCTTATGCCACTTGAAACTTACATAAAAGCTAATTAAACCCAAAATCTAATTATCACCTCAAAGTAGACGTTTCAATTATTCACACTCATTATTCGTTCACAAAAGAATACTTCTAACTATTTACCAAACCGTCGGTTCTCATTTTTAAACATCACATTTAAAAAACACGTAAAAGAGATTTTTATTCAGGGATTAGAAGAAATTTTCAATCAATGATGCCCTTATATAGAAATAATATACCAACCTACTTATTTTTCTCACCATATCAGTTCAAAAATACTGTTAGGGAGAATAAAAAAACGATTTGAATTTGTAGTAAAGTTCACGCAATAAAACTATAAAAACGACGTAGTGAATGAATTCGATCCAAGTAAGGAGGTTAAGACAAAAGTAACTGAATTGACTGCATTCCCAGTTCCACTTGCTTTACAAGAAATTAACGAAAATATTTCTATTTCTACTGACACTGGTACTAAACCTTCTAAAGAACAAATAATTAATCAAGCATTTAAGTTTCATTCAAAAGGTAATATAAAAGAGGCATTTAAATATTATCAATATTTTATCAATCAAGGATTCAAAGACTACAGGGTTTTCTCTAATTATGGAGTTATATTAAAGAATTTTGGTAGATTTAAAGAGGCAGAATTCTCTATTCGGAAAGCAATTGAACTCAACCCTGATTTGCCCATGGCCCATTATAATTTAGGAAATATATTGAATGATATTGGCAAATCAAAAGAAGCTGAATTATCAATTCGCAATGCAATTCAATTGAATCCTAATTTTGTGGATGCTTATATAAATCTAGGGAACATATTAAAAGATCTGGGAAAATTACCAGAAGCAGAGTTTTCTTTTCGCAAAGCAATTGAACTCAATCCTAATTTAGCGAATTCTCATCTTAATTTAGGGAATATATTTATAGATCTCGGCAAAGTAAAAGAAGCAGAATTATCAATTCTCAAAGCAATTGAGCTGGATCCTAACTTAGCAGGAGCATATTATTCTATTTCTTTACTCAGTTATTCTAACAAAAATCAAGTATGGCGAGATAAACTCTTCTCAAAAAATATCCTTGCTAATAAATCAAAAAAAGAAAAAATTGATATTTACTTTGCAAGAGCAAATATTCTTCATAAAGAAAAAATATATAAAGAAAGCTCTAAATACATTGTTTTAGCAAATAATCTTAAGCTGGATCTTAATCCCTCTAATGCTTATGCCTTAATAGATAAATCTAATGCATTAATTATAGAATCTGATGAAAAAGAGATTAACAATGAAGAAGAAAAAAAAAGTTCTTCTGAGAGTATTTTTATTGTAGGTATGTTTAGAAGTGGCTCTACATTATTGGAATCAATTCTTAGCATGAGAAATGATGTATATAATCTAGGTGAGATTAATATTCTAGAAGAGTCATTTCTTGAGTTTAGTGAACAGAAACAACATTTAAATATAGCTGAATTATATAAAAGAAAAGTAAAAAATAAAACTGAATTGAATATCACAACTAATAAGTGGTTATTAAACTTCCAATATGCAGGTATTATTGCTAGGTATATACCTGACTCAAAAATTATTCACTGCTATAGAAATCCTCTAGATAATATTCTTTCAATTTATCGAGCAAATTTTGCTAAGGCAAATGAATATTCATCATCATTGGTTGATTGTGCAAAAGTATACTTAGATCAGGAGGAAACAATGGATATTTATAAGACAAGATACCGCTCAAAGATATATGACTTAAATTACGACTCATTAGTGAGGCAATCTGATCAAGAAATTAAAGCTTTAATCTCATGGCTAGGCTGGGAATGGGATGATGCGTATTTATCGCCTCATCTTAATC